>CALLLL010000262.1 GCA_938082445.1 uncultured bacterium | reverse complement strand
TTTGCCTTGTTGTCCAGCATATTGGTCATCAATTTCGAGGGCTTTATCACAATGTGAGCAGTACATCTTAATCACGGGGTATCTCCAGAGCATGGCGGTAACGTTAACTAAATATCGAATTTGCTAAGCATACTTATAAAGTAAATCCCAATACAAGCATCAAATGGAGATTAAATGGAATGAAGTGCTCTATATCTACGTTTGGTAAAGCGTTAATGGGTGAACGATGTTCAGTTATTACTGAACATATCATACGTAGACGCGGTAGGTTATTTGACTTTAACCCCCGCCATTTAGTATTGTTTCGCAAGCTGTTCGCGCTATTTGAGGGCATGTGACGCCCGTCACCCGTAAGATTTACCCTCCATGAACAGTTTTCAGGGCTAACTTACTATTTGAGAGAAAGGTATTCATGAAATCTGCCTCGCCTAAAGGAATGTATGAACCATTTTTCGAGCATGATGCTTGCGGATTCGGTTTTGTTGCAAATATTGATGGTCGTCAAGAACATTCCATCGTTAAAAAAGCGGTAAAAGTACTGGACCGCCTGGTTCACCGTGGTGCTTCAGGGTCTGACCCCGATACTGGAGATGGGGCCGGATTGCTCTTCCAGTCTCCCGATAGATTATTCCGCGCTGTGGCCGAAGAACAGGGCTTTGAACTCCCCGCCATTGGCGAATATGCCGTGGGAATGGTTTTCTTGCCCCATGATGAAACCAAGCGTGAGGCCTACAAAGCATTACTGTCCAAGCATGTAGAAGCCGAAGGTCAAACCTTACTCGGTTGGCGTAAAGTTCCTGTAAATTCAGATGCTTTAGGTTGGTTAGCACGCCGTGAAGAGCCTGCGATTGAGCAAATATTCGTACAGTCTGCTGATGGTATTGATGAAAAATCCTTTGAGCGTAAACTCTATGTGATTCGTAAGCTTGCTGAGCACGAAGCCAGTAAAGACGGCGATACACGCGATGAATTTTACATTCCCAGCTTGGCACCACGAACTATCGTGTTTAAAGGCCTGATGCTGGCTCACCAAATTCCCGATTACTACCTCGACCTTTCCGATGAACGTTTTGAGTCAGCTATCGCGCTGTGTCACCAACGCTACTCAACAAATACGCTGCCTAAATGGCGCTTGGCGCATCCTTTCCGTTTTGTATGTCACAACGGTGAGTTTAATACCCTGCGCGGTAATCTTAATATGATGCGTGCCCGCGAGCCGCATTTGGAAAGTGAAAACTTCGGGGATGACGTGAAAAAGTTGTTGCCGATTCTTACCGAAGGCGCAAGCGATAGTGCCAACTTCGACGAAGCTTTTGAATTGCTGGTTCGTAGTGGACGCGATATGTCCCATGCTATGGGGATGATGGTTCCCGAACCGTGGTCCGGTCATGAAAGCATGCGCGAAGATATTAAAGCCTTCTACGAATATCATGCGACGATGATGGAGCCTTGGGATGGCCCATCGGCAGTAGCCTTTACGGACGGTGTTCGTGTGGGGGCGATGCTTGACCGTAATGGTCTACGTCCTTCCCGTTACTGGATTACCGACGACAATTTCGTGGTGGTCTCGTCCGAGGTGGGTGTATTGGATGAAATCCCGCAAAGTAGCATCATCAAAAAGGGCCGTTTAGAACCAGGCCGTACATTCTTGATTGATACAGAAGAAAAACGCGTCATCTCGAATGAAGAAATTAAAAATGGATTTGCGATTCGCCAAAACTACCGTTCATGGTTGAATATTCACCGCACGGACTTGCCTGAGAAAACGAAAACGGTTCCGGCGCCACCAGAAGAGAAAGTGTCTTTGCTTGAGCGTGAAATGATCTTTGGGTATACCAAAGAGGACTTAGAAATACTCATCGGGCCTATGGCTAATTCTAAAATTGGTAAAGAGCCTACAGGTTCCATGGGGGATGACGGTCCATTGGCAGTATTGTCTAACCGTCCACAACTTCTCTTTAACTACTTTAAGCAGTTGTTTGCTCAGGTGACCAATCCACCGATTGACCCGATTCGTGAAGAAATCGTGATGTCATTGGAGACCGATATTGGTCAAGAACGTAATCTTTTGGCAGAAACACCTGAACATTGCCAGCAGCTCCACTTAAAATCACCTATTATTACCAATAGCCAGTTGCAGTTCATACGTGACTGTGAAGAGCCTGGTGTGCGCACCAAGACAATTTCAACATTGTTTGCTGCCAATGGCGATTTGACAGAGATGGAAAAAGCGCTGGATCGCGTTTGCGATGAAGCTGCGGCTGCTGCAGACGAAGGCTATTCAATTCTGATTCTTTCCGATAGGGGCGTGAGTGAAAACGAAGCACCATTGCCTATCTTGATGGCTACCGGTGCGGTACACCACTCATTAGTGCGCAATGAAAAACGCTCTAAAATCGGTATTGTTTGTGAGACCGGTGAAGCGCGTGAAGTAATGCACATGTGTCTGTTGACCGGATACGGCGCCGGTGCGGTGAATCCGTATATGGCGTATGAAATTATCGATGAGCTCATTAAGAAAGAAGAAGTCACCGAGACTGACCACGAGCAAGCCTACAAAAACTACAACAAGTGTTTGGAAAAAGGCTTGTTGAAGACGATGTCTAAGATTGGTATTTCTACACAGCACAGTTACCGTGCCGCGCAAATCTTTGAAGCGGTTGGACTGGGTAGTGGATTGATTGACCGTTGTTTTGTGGGTACACCTTCACGTGTTGAAGGTATTGGCATGGAAGAAGTCGCCCGGGAAACTTTAATGCGTCATGGTATTGCCTATCCCGAACGCGAAGCACGACCAAAACGTTTGGATCCAGGCGGGGTGTATCGCTGGCGTCAACGCGGTGAATTCCACCAAGTGAATCCTTTTGTGGTAGAAAAAATTCAGCATGCTTCTCAAAAGAATAGCTGGAAGACCTACGAAGAATATAAAGATAATATCAACGATCGCACAAAGAGCTTTGCCAACTTCCGTAGTTTACTGAAGTTTAAAGAGTGCACCCCGATTCCGATTGAAGAAGTCGAAGATGCCAAGGAAATTGTAAAACGTTTCTGTACAGGTGCGATGTCATTTGGCTCAATTAGTAAAGAAGCTCACGAAACCTTAGCCATTGCTATGAATCGCCTCGGCGGCCGTAGTAATACCGGTGAAGGTGGCGAAGATCCACACCGTTTTACACCCGATGAAAATGGTGATCGTCGCCGTAGCTCAATTAAGCAAGTGGCTTCAGGACGTTTTGGGGTAACCAATGAGTACTTGGTAAACTCCGACGAAATTCAAATCAAAATGGCCCAAGGCGCAAAGCCTGGTGAAGGCGGTCAGTTACCGGGTCAAAAAGTATTCGGTGAGATCGCTAAGGTACGTTATGCGACCCCGGGAGTGGAATTGATTTCACCGCCACCGCATCACGACATTTATTCGATTGAAGATTTGGCTCAGCTTATACACGACCTGAAAAATGCGAATGTACACGGCGCTGTTTCTGTGAAACTGGTGTCGGCTGTTGGAGTCGGTACAATTGCTGCGGGTGTTGCTAAAGGTAAAGCCGACTTGGTGCTTATCAGTGCCAACAGCGGCGGGACCGGAGCGTCACCGTTAAGTTCAATTAAACATGCTGGTTTACCTTGGGAACTGGGCTTGGCTGAAACACACCAAGTGCTGGTTGAAAATGACTTGCGTAGCCGTATTCGAGTACAAACCGATGGTCAGTTGAAAACTGGACGTGATGCTGCGATAGCATTCTTGCTCGGTGCTGATGAAGTTGGCTTCTCTACACTTCCATTGATCGTAACCGGTTGTATCATGATGCGTAAATGTCACTTGAATACATGTCCGGTTGGCATCGCAACCCAAGATGAGACCTTGCGTAAGAAATTTGATGGTAAGCCCGAACATGTAGTGAACTTCTTCTTCTTTGTAGCGGAAGAAATTCGCCAAATCATGGCGCAGTTGGGTATTCGTAAAATCGATGACATGGTTGGTCGTCGTGACTTGCTTGAATTTGACCCATTGCCAGGTCATTGGAAAGCCAAGACCCTTGACTTGTCTAAGATGCTGTACATGCCTTCGCAGTTACGTGATGAAGCAACATTATATTGCAGCGATGTGCAAGACCACGGCATTGACCACGCGCTTGACTTGGACTTGATTAAACGTGCTAAACCCACTTTGGAAAAACGCGCTCCGGTGCACTTCCAAACGGATCTCATTAACACCAACCGTACAGTAGGTACAATGCTGTCGAGTGAGCTGACCCGACGTCTTCAAGTAGGGGCTTTAAACGGCCACTTGGATGAAGACACAATCACGATTGATTGTGATGGGGCTGCTGGTCAAAGCTTTGGTGCCTTCGCAATTGATGGGGTAACCCTGAATGTGCGCGGTGAAGCCAATGATTACGTGGGTAAAGGATTGTCCGGCGGAAAGATTATTGTTACGCCGCCTGAAGATTGCCCAATTGTTCCTGAAGAAAATATTATTGTAGGTAATGTATGTCTATATGGATCGACTTCGGGTGAAGCCTACTTCCGCGGAATTGCCGGTGAGCGCTTCTGTGTTCGCAATAGTGGAGCGTGGGCGGTTGTAGAAGGCGTAGGCGATCACGGATGTGAATACATGACCGGTGGACGTGCAGTAATTCTGGGTGCGACTGGACGTAACTTTGCTGCCGGTATGAGTGGCGGTATTGCGTATGTTTGGGATGAAGATGAAACTTTTGAAAGCCGTTGCAACATGGGCTTAGTGGATATTAAACCACTGCATAAAGAAAGTGTTCCGGATTTGAAAGGCATGTTGAAAAAGCATGTTAAGTATACGGGCAGTACCGTAGCACAGAATATCCTGGACAACTGGGAAGACTCATTGCCAAAATTCAAACGCGTAATGCCAAGAGATTATGCTCGAGTCTTAAGAGAACAAAAAGCGCGTGAAGAACAGGAGATGTCGCATGTTCCCGAATAAAGAAAAAGGCTTTATGGCTTATGAGCGCAAAACTGCGCAACGTGAGGCCATTGAAGATCGTATACAGCACTACAACGAGTTTGATGTAACGTTGAATGACGATGAGCTTCAAAAGCAGGGCTATCGTTGCATGAACTGCGGCGTTCCTTTTTGTCACCGTGGATGTCCATTAGGCAATATCATTCCCGACTTTAATGATGCTGTGAAAGATGCGGATTGGGAAGAAGCGGCCGACATCTTGCACTCTACGAATAATTTTCCCGATTTCACCGGGCGTGTATGCCCAGCTCCGTGCGAAGCGGCTTGCGTCTTGAAAATTACCGATCCTGCTGTAACCATTAAGCAAATTGAACGTGCGATTGCCGATCATGCGGTGGATGCACGTTGGATTCAACCACAGGCACCTGAGCACAAGACGGGTAAGAAAATTGCTATTGTAGGAGCCGGTCCTGCGGGAATGGCTGCTGCACAACAATTGGCTCGTGCAGGGCATGATGTGGTTCTTTTTGAACGCGCAGAAGAACCCGGTGGTTTGTTGATGTACGGAATCCCCGATTTTAAATTGGAGAAGGACCATGTACGTAACCGTCAAAAACAAATGGAAGCCGAAGGCGTTGAATTCCGTTGCGGAGTAGAAATTGGTAAAGACATTCCTTCCCAACAATTAGTTGATGACTTTGATGCGGTGCTGTTGACCATTGGGTCCACACATGCACGACCATTACCGATCCCAGGTAGCGATTTAAACGGTATCCATCAAGCGATGGAATTTTTACCACAACAAAATAGAGTTGTTTCTGGTAAAGAAGTGCCTGACCAAATTTTAGCTACCGGCAAAAAAGTTGTTGTGCTCGGTGGTGGTGATACTGGTTCTGACTGCCACGGGACGAGCATACGCCAAGGGTGTGAAAGTGTTCACTCCATTGAGTTGATGCCCAAGCAACCTAAAAAAGATAATCCTAATACTCCATGGCCATTATGGCCTATGATTATGCGAACCTCCAGTAGTCATGAAGAAGGTGGTGAGCGCGATTGGAGTGTATCGTCTAAAGAATTTATTGGTGATGAAAACGGTAATGTTACCGGCATCAAAATGGTCCGTTTGGATTGGGTAATCCCCGAAGGTGGCGGACGACCAGAAATGCACGAGATTGAAGGCAGTGAATTCGTACTTGAAGCGGATTTGGTTTTGCTGGCCCTTGGGTTCCTGCATCCTGAACAAGCTATCTTGGATGAATTGAGCCTGGATAAAGACGAACGCAATAACATTAAAGCTGTCTATGGAAGTAGTGACGATGATGCTTATCTCACCAGCCATCCAAAAGTGTGGTCGGCCGGTGATGCACGTCGTGGACAATCCTTGGTTGTGTGGGCAATTCATGAAGGCCGTGAAGCTGCACATGCCATTGATAAGTCCTTGATGGGGCGTTCAGATCTGCCAACCATTAATTCACACGGCTATGAGCAAGTGATGCCATAGAGTTTTAGCAAAATATATGCATAATCAAGGGTCAGTAGATAATTACTACTGACCCTTTTTTTTATTACGATGCGGAGAAGGCAATGAAAACAATAGTTCACACAGAAGACAACGGGTGTGGGATTGCATCTGTGGCAACGTTAGTGCAGAAGCCCTATGATGAGGTAAAGACTCAGGCCAATGCGATGGGGATATTTGCATCAGATACACGGCTGCATTCGAGTACCGAATATGTACGGCAATTATTGTCGGCCTATGGACTGAATGCGTCTACAGAAGAGCACCCGTTTAGTTCTTGGGATGCATTACCCAATTGTGCGTTGTTGTCAACGGATTATCATGTTGAGGACGATGGATTGGGCTATCGGCATTGGGTCGTCTATTACCGTTCTGCTGAGGGAGATGCGGTCGTATTGGATCCGGCCCGTGATTTAGCATGCCATGAACGTACCGATTTCGATGCCATTCAGGTGCAATGGTTTATAGCCGTCGACCTACTAGAATTAGATGTGGACGAATAAATGTTGATGGTACGGGTAGTAGAGAGTAGAATGGAAACCGGACTAAACGAATATAAAGGATGGGGTCATGACAAATAAGCTCATTGGATTAATATTGATCATTGCATGTGCTGGGTGCTGCTACTGGGGATACAGTACCTATATGGAAGAAACAGAAGCCGCGCGTGCAATCGATGATATCGCGAAATCGAGTGGCATCAATAAAATCATCGGCGATGATGCCACCAAACCTGCCATACCCAATAACACAAAATTTGCCTTAGCGGGAGCCGCAATAACAGGTGTTGCTGGATTGGTCTTAGTCGTAAAATCCTAAACTAAACGCAATATATGCACGAATCACCAAGATTGAAGTATACTGTTCCTTAATGTTTTGCACCGAAGCAATAAGGAGAGTTTAGATGTTGACCCTGTTGGTGGCTGTTGGATCGTTTTTTGCCTTTATCTTAGCCTACAATACCTACGGAAAGTACCTGGCCCGTAAGGTATTTAAATTAGACCCAGAAGCCTTGGCCCCCTCGTGTGAATTGGAAGATGGAGTCGATTTTGTTCCCACCAAGAAATCCGTAGTCTTTGGTCATCACTTTACCTCCATTGCAGGCACCGGGCCCATTGTTGGTCCAGCCATAGCTGTATTCTGGGGATGGCTTCCCGCGCTACTCTGGGTGCTTCTCGGATCCATTTTTGTCGGCGCCGTACATGATTTCGGCGCACTTGTGATATCCATGCGTTCACGCGGTCAGACCATTGGTGAAGTCGCCAGTCGAATGATTTCCCACCGTGCGCGGGTTATGTTTTTACTTATTTTGTTCATGGCCTTGTCGATTGTATTGGCGGTATTTGGCTTAGTCATTGCGACTATTTTTAAGCTCTATCCACAAACGGTGTTGTCCTGCTGGGCTGCGATGCCTCTGGCTGTTGTACTCGGTGTGATTATGAAAAAGCGCGGAGGCGCTGGAACATTGATTCCGTCACTCATCGCATTGGGTGCGTTGTACATATGCGTCTATTTAGGCGTTCATTATGAATCCATGCAATTTAGTTTGAGTGCCCCTGAAAACCCCACAACCTATATGCAGCAATTGGCTTCGCCCGTTGTCGTCTGGACAGGGATTTTATTTGTATATTGTTATATTGCTAGCGTATTGCCCGTAGGCGTTTTATTACAACCGCGCGATTACATAAACTCGCATCAATTGATTGTAGCCCTCGTTTTGTTAATGGTTGGGCTTTTTGTCGCACATCCAGAATTTGCTGCACCCGCGATCAACACCAACCCGCCGTCGGACGCACCTCCGATGCTGCCATTCTTATTTATCACCATTGCATGCGGTGCAGTGTCAGGTTTTCACTGTTTGGTATCCTCGGGCACATCATCCAAGCAACTTAAAACCGAAGCCGATGCACAATATGTTGGTTATGGAGCCATGTTACTTGAAGGTGGTTTGGCCGTTCTCGTGATCTTGGCTTGTTGTGCAGGGTTGGGCATGGGCGTTTCCGATGGAGCAGGGGGAATGATTACGGGTTCAGCGGCATGGCAGCATTTTTATGGGCAATCCTGGAGCGGTATGGGCTTAGGGGCCAAAGTGGGGGCCTTTATCGAGGGGGGAGGGAATATGATTGCCTCACTGGGTATCAGCCCCGAGATGGGAGTAGGAATTGTCGCAGTAATGGTCGCGTGTTTCGCGATGACCACGCTGGACACAGCGACACGTCTGCAACGCTATGTTATTCAGGAAATGGGTGGAGCCATAAATATTACTGCATTAAAGAATAAACATGTCGCCACCTCGACAGCGGTGATCGTAGGCTTAATTGTCGCGTTGATACCAGGGCCTTTTGGTCCAGGTTCGGGCGGACTCATACTATGGCCACTCTTTGGTGCAGTGAATCAATTGCTTGCAGGGATGGCCTTTTTGGTGATTGCATTCTATCTCATACGGCACGGTCGCCCCATTGCATTCTTGGTTATACCAGGAGCCTTAATGGTCATTTTGCCAGCGGTCGCCATGTGGATGAACATTTTTAACTGGTTTGGGCAAGAAAAATGGTTACTCGTAGGAGTAGGCTTGTTAATAGAACTTCTACAATTCTGGATGTTATATGAAGCCTATCAGATGTGGAATAAGGCCAAGGGGGTATTGCCCGAGCCATTGCCTGCACTCACGCCTGTGAATGCAGATACTGAAGGCGGACGCTCCTGCTAGAAACGCTAGAGAATAGACATGATTAATCCCTAAATCGTTGCCTTGAACATGATTCGTATATGAACTCATTATAGTGAGTTATTTGCTTGTATTGCTTGGTTTTACGATGCCAGATTGATATAATCTGTCTGAACTTGAGCAGACGATTTATTTCCTGTTTAAGTATCATGAATCTTAGGGGAGGAGGTGGATTATATGGCAGACGCAAATACCGAAGAAGCAGTAAAGAAAGTAATTATTGAACGTTTGGACAAAACCGCAGATGAGGTGACCTCTGAAGCTCGTTTTATCGACGATCTGGGCGCTGACTCTCTCGACGTGACTGAATTATTGATGGCGTTGGAAGAAGAATTCAACATCGACATCGACGATGAAGCAAACTCAATCGAAACCGTTGGAGACGCAGTGGACTACATCGCTAGTAAAGTTTCTTAATGGATCCTTTCAACGTACTCTTTGTACGTTTGCAACGATAGATACTCACCCCAGTCCGACTTGCTCGGACTGGGGCTGTTTCGATTATAATCCTTTATATAGAAAATAGGTTTTCTACTTAGTGGATTGAATTAGGCTTTTAGGGAAGATGAATTAATTTTATGAATACCAAAGTTGCTATTACAGGAATGGGCATCGTGTCGCCCGTGGGCAAAACAATTGATACATTCTGGGACGCATTGTGCAATGGACGTTCAGGAATAGGCCCGATAACCCATTTTGATTCCAGCGAATTCAAGACCCAAATTGCGGGTGAAGTGGAAGACGTTGTGCCCGAAGGCTTTTCCAAGAAAGATTTAAATCGACAAGATCCGTATTCCGTATATGCTATAGAAGCCGCCGACCAAGCATGGAACGATGCCGGGTTGGAAGGGTACAAAGATTCGCTCGATTTGGATCGCTGTGGTGTAGTAATTGGAAGTGGTATCGGCGGGATCACCACCATTGAAAATGAAATTATCCGTTTGCAAAATGGTGGCCCACGTCGTGTATCGCCTATGACCATTCCAAAAGGCATTTCAAATTTAGGTTCCGGCAATGTAGCCATTCGCTATGGATTGCGTGGACCCAATAAATCCATCGTTACCGCCTGTGCTTCCTCAAACCATTGTATAGGTGAAGGGGCCGATCTTATTCGATTGGGCCGTGCAGACATGATGCTGGTGGGCGGTGCTGAAGCGTCAATTACACCGTTTAGTATTGCAGGCTTCGCAGCGATGCGTGCCATGTCCACACGCAACGATGATCCTCAACGTGCCAGTCGTCCCTTTGATATGGACCGAGATGGTTTTGTGATGGGCGAAGGCGCCGGTGTTATGGTCATTGAATCTGAAGAACACGCCAAGGCTCGTGGTGCTACTATTTTGGCTGAAGTATGTTCCCTCGGTGAATCATGCGACGCATTTCACATGACCGCTCCATTGTCTGACGGTTCGGGTGGTGCGAAAGCAATGTTCAATGCTCTTTCTCAAGCCCAAATAAATGCAGATGAAGTAAGTTATTTTAATGCACACGGTACTTCTACTAAACTCAATGAACAAGGTGAGTCACAAGCATTGCGCACTGTGTTCGGTGAAGACATGCCTTATGTCACATCAACGAAATCCATGACAGGACACTTGCTGGGTGCAGCGAGTGCTATCGAAGGTATCTCGTGTGTGTTGTCCATTCGTGACGGTGTAATTCCACCGACAATAAATTATGAAACTCCCGATCCTGATTGCCCAGTTAACCTCGTTTCAAATGAAGCCAAAGAAGCGACAGTCAATGTCGCGATGTCAAATTCCTTGGGCTTTGGTGGTCATAACGCGTCATTGATTCTTAAACGATACAATGGCTAATCCTGATCGACAAAAGCAGCTCGAAAATTTTGCGGAACAGTTAACGATAACGTTCACGCGATGGGAGTTGCTTGATCAAGCCTTGACGCATGCGTCTGCATGCAATAACAATCCCAACATCCATGGACATTACGAAAATCTAGAATTTTTAGGTGATGCGACCTTAGAGTTGGTTGTGTCCGATCTTCTTTTTTCGCGCAATCCGAATGGGACGCCCGGGTTGTTCACGCAAATGCGTGCGCAAATTGTAAATAAAAAAACCCTGGCCAACGTTGGTCGTGCATTGAATATTGCACCTTTCATTCAATTGGGAAAAGGGGAGGAGCGCTCGGGTGGCCGAAAACGTGATGCGCTGATCGCCGATTGCGTTGAAGCTTTATTAGCCGCCATTTATGTTGATATGGGCTGGGAGTCCGTTTTCCAATTTGTGGAGCAGCATTTTCTAGAAATTATCGAGTCAGTGGAAGCCTCAGCTAACCAAATGGACTATCGGTCCCAACTACAACATTATTGCCAGTCCCAGAAAATGGACCTGCCCGAATTCAGAATCGTCAAAGAAGAAGGGCCTGATCACGATAAAATGTTCGAAATTGAGGTGCATTTAGGTAAAGAAAAATGCGGCTTGGGCCGTGGGACATCTAAAAAGGCCGCCGAACAGGAGGCGGCACGGCAAGCTCTTTCAATTAAAGGGGTTGCACAATCCTAAATAAATCTGTAGACTATGCGGAAAGTTCGTAGAGAAACGGTTTATATATAGATACATAACGTTAGGGCAAAAAAAAATTAGGGTAAAACCTACAATAAGGAAGGCAGTAAATACGATGGATAGATTTTTGGTAATTGCAGGAATCGCGAGTATATTTTCGCTGGCGTTTGTAGCTTATTTAGCCCGTTATGTTGTTTCCAAGCCGCAAGGAAATGATGAAATGGCTCGGTTGTCGTTGATGATCCAAAAAGGCGCGCGTGCTTTCCTGCGTCGCGAATATACGTATGTTTTTAGCTTTGCAATAATCATCGTTGTTGCACTTAGCATAATTGGAATTATTAATCCTGATATTGGACTCTCTTGGAAAACAGGTGTTGCGTTTGCTGTTGGAGCCTTAGCTAGTTCCATCGCCGGTTTCCTTGGTATGAACATCGCTACGCAAGCCAATTCACGAACTGCAGCAGCGGCTGAATCGGGTGGCGTAACTAAAGCACTTGATGTGGCTATTTCCGGTGGTGCTGTTATGGGTATGGGCGTGGTTGGTGTTGCACTGCTCGGACTCATCATCGTATACAAACTTTTTAATGGCGATACACAAATCGTAAACGGATATGCTATGGGTGCTTCACTCGTTGCACTCTTTGCACGTTCCGGTGGTGGTATCTTTACTAAAGGTGCCGACATGGGGGCTGATCTCGTGGGTAAAGTTGAAGCCGGTATCCCCGAAGACGATCCCCGTAACCCTGCAGTAATTGCTGATAACGTAGGTGACAATGTCGGCGACGTTGCCGGACTCGGTGCAGACCTTCTCGAATCTTTCGTCGGTTCCATCATTGCCAGCTTGGCGATTGCTGCTGCTGCATCTGCAGCCGCTGGTGGTGAAGTCAATGAATATCTCAGAGCATTTCCTTTTATACTGGCTGCCATCGGAATTTTCGCGTCAGCAATCGGCGTACTGTATGTCAAAAAATTCGCCAGTTCCAACCCTCAAGGTGCGTTGATGAATGGAACGTATATCAGTGCTGTACTTACCATAGTCGCTGCCGGAATATATGTATCAAAGTACGGTGCACCGATTTCATTAAATGGAGCTGAGTATTCCCAGTGGGGACCTTTTATCGCTGGTGTGATGGGAATTGTTTCCGGTTCACTCATTGGTTTTGTGTCCGAGTATTATACT
>CALLLL010000261.1 GCA_938082445.1 uncultured bacterium | reverse complement strand
GGTGCCAATCATACGTTTGCAAACTGAGCCACATTCCTCGCATTTGATGCGGGGAGTAGCCGAGATTCCGTGAAAATGATCCGTAGCGGAATTACATTTTTTACAATGATAGGTGTAGGTTGGCACGATTTCGTGCTCCTTCAAGGTTAAAAAGCCAAGTCTTTGTAAGGCCTATGATTTTCAAGGGCTTAGAGCGCAAGAGTATAGCAAAAAAAGCCTGAATTGTTCAATAATGCCGTTGTTAATCAGTGAATTAACTGGATTGTGTTGCTGCTTTCCACCAACGATAGCGGATAGGGGTGCTCATTTCTTCTAAATTTAGTCGGAAGTTGAAGGGACCCGGTTGTTTACGGAATTTTAGCAACAAGGTATTCTTACCCAATTTTAAGTATATTTTAGGATGACTTTCTTCTGATTCGGGGCCAAACACCAAGGTGCCGTTGAGGTAGATTTCTACAGGATGGCTGGATTCAGGTACCATACGCATTTCACCGCGGGAATCACCAATGATTTCAGCATATGCGTATGCAATCCCATAATCACTTGAGCTGCCCTGTTGCGTATTGAGACCTAGCGCCTCGTCCATGTCCACTAAATACTTATCGCGTGCGGTGGGATGGTGGGGCTGCCAGGTGAGGGCACGGTACCAGCCGGGGTAGGTCGCATTGCGATCAATCTCGTCTTCTGGGGGATAGACTTCGGCTTTTGGGGCTTCGGGGTCGTGAGGAAACATACCGATCAGAGCCCAGCTTTGGGTGGCTTCTTGGCGTTCTTGACGTAGCCATTCTACACTGGTGTGGTTCACTTGAATGGAGCCGTCTTTGGAGGGGAATGAACGACGCGAGAAATGTTTGAGAAGATTTGTAAACAATAGATCGGCGACGGGATTAATGCCCAATTGATCGAATATGGGCATATTGGTGAAAACTAAACGTCCATCCCCGTGCGGTACAACAAGGATATCATTTCCCCATTGGAGTTGATCACCTTTGGCGGGTGAAGCACAAAATGTTCCGCTTATGTCTTCATCGCTGGATTCGACGAAGGTTGATGCCGGAAGTACATCACCATAGGTGGCATTCATGATGCATCGGGCAGGTAAGCCATCAAATACCGGGTGTGTTTTGGCATAGTGTGCTTGGACGGTGAATGCCGAATTGCACGCAGCCGGTGTAGCAGCCAGATTGGTGTCAATGATGTTAGCATAATCGTTCCAATCTTTGGGCGGTTGAAATACAATGGCTACAGCACCAGATTTAACCTGGCCCATGATGTGGGCGAGTTCATTATCTGGATAGGCGCGAATGGTGTTAGCGATGGGCGGAATGACGTGAATAGGAGCTGTGTACTCTAAATTGACTACGCGTTCAGTACACAGGCTTGTCCAGCGTTTATGTGGATCAAGTAGATTGATGGTGCCGTCCCATTGCTGCGCTTCGGGGTATACATAAAAATCTATGGAGCTTTCTGCCACACGTTTCATGTTTTGCATGACACGTACCACGAAGCGGTGTAAGCCCGGGGAACCGGAGGCGGCGATAGAACCTTCCCAAAGTAATTTTCCAGATTTGGGTAATCGTACACCGCGTTTCTTTTTCCAAAGGACTTGGTTGGTCGGGCCAACGACTTGCAGGGATAAATCGGCACGGCCTTCGAGTTTTGATTCATTCAGGAGGTGTACGCGTACGGGAGTTTCTTGTCGCGGAACTAGATTGTGTTGTTGGATGTGAACCAATGGGCGTACTGCATCTTGAGCAACTTTTATGCTGTGCAGAGAGGCCAATTCAGCGATGGCTTCAGAAAGAGTTGGGCGCTGGGCTGGGGCAAAGGGGCAGATGCAATACCCGGCAATATTGCCGTTGACGCGTAGTCCATCCAATTGACTTATCAGAGTCGCATTGCGAAGTATGCGTAGTTCCTCGCTGAGGCCTTGCGCAGAGTCGACAATTCGATTGAGGTCACGGGCTTTAAGATCGGCGTCAGTACTTGCTGCGAAATCGGCATCTGAATCCATGGCACCGGCTTGGAGGATATGTATATAACTAAAACGGGATGGGGAACCGAGGTGTTCGCAATAGCTTCGGGATAAACGGTCATTAGGGGATGTTTGTGCGAGCGTATGTACTTCTAAAGTTTCTGCTTCAGTGCGGAAGGGTCGAATGTAGCTGGGGAGGTTGTCGGCGTCTCCCGAGAAGAAAAAGAGTCGGCTAGGGTCTTGGTTGACCGCATGTTCTCTATCTAAATCATCGAGTGCAAGAGTGTTCCAGATGACTAAGCTTGGGTGATTACGTAATTCGGGGAGTACATCTAATTCACTTTTTTTGGTCAAGGCAACTTCGACTAGCAAGCCTAGCTCGTCGGCGCAGTTTAATAAATCGCCACTCATGCCGGAAAGGGTAATTCGGATGAGATTGAACCCCATCGTTTTAAGCTCACCCAAAAATGCTTTGAGAGCATTGAGGTGTGTTTCAGCGAGTTTGGCATTGTGTTGTAGTGAGGTGCAATCGAGCCCCTTGATATAGAGGGGGCGATTGTTGAAGAAAAACCGATTCTCTTTTATGGTAAATTCGCGCATGCCGAAAAGGGTAGTGGGGATTGAATCTGCCGATAAAGTGTAGCGTTGAGGAGTTTCGAGTGACCAAGGGGTGAACTCATCAAGGGCTACGGTGTTGTTCTTTTCATCAATTTCACTAGACACATCCAATTCAGGAATTGATACAGAAATAGGTGTACCTATAGTGGAATCGAGTTGGACGGTGATACGGCTACGGCGAATATCGGGTTGGATGTAGACCGCTGAATCAGTTGATGAGTCGGATGGGGAAGAATTATGGCTTTTGGACGGTGTAGTCATGGTGACTCCTGAACTGATTCAATTGTTGATACCGGTGAGCTCACCGGGGTTTATTGGGCTAATGAACGGGATTATACAGAGGTCGGATTAATGAATCAATTTTGCATTACTTCTGAGGGGTTAATATGTCCAAGCAGCAATGGCGAGTATGATAAAGCCTATGAGTGATTTGGCGAAGAGGCCGCCGACTTTACCTAGGGCTGCACCGAATCCTACTTTCATGGCATCTTCCAGCTCTTTTTCTTGGTGCTTGTATTCGTAGAGAGTGGCTCCAGCAAATGCCCCTATGCATGCGCCGATGAGGGTACCAATAAGAGGGATGGGGATTAAAGGGGTTCCGGCTATTGCTCCGAGTATACAGCCTACAACAGAGGCGGCCATGGCGCCTTTTCCGCCGCCGAATTTTGCTGCGCCTACCCCTGAGGCCAAGGCTTCTACGATTTCTCCAACTATTGCGAGTGCGAGTATACTGATGATCGTAAGGATGCCAAAATGTTCGAATCCGCTCATTGCTGCAACGGTCCCAATGGCCAGTAAGAATAGCCAGTTTCCGAAAAGTCCTAAAAAATTCAGGATGATACCGATGAATATGATTAAGAAGAAGATTCCCCATCCTATCCATTCAGCAATGACTGCAGTCCATTCCATTATGTGTTTTTCCTTTTTACTTTAGCTTTAGCGGCACTTTTTTTCTTGGCAGAAGTCTTTTTACGTGGTACGCGTTTCTTTTTAGGGCGATTGGCTGGGTGTTCGTTTAACCATTCAACTATAGGAAGGTGTACTTCTTCCTTGCTGTTTTGACTAAATACCAAATCCACGTGATTATATTCATTTGGTAGTCCAGTTTCTTTTCCCAGTAGTGTAAATCGCTTGTCTTCTCCTGGGAGGTTGTCGTGAAATTTCTCCAATGTAGCTTTGGGAGAGAGGGGATCGATGGAACCGGCAATGACATGCAAGGGGATATCAAGTTTAGGGAGTTCTTCCATCATATCGATGTTGGCTTCTTTGATTTTCCAGGTGCCAGTTGAAGCCCAGTCATGAATTTGGCGTAACACTGATGGGGGAGCATATTCTGTGGTGCTGAAAAAGTTTATATTGGGAGCCATGTTTTTCCAGTTTATGGGGGCAAAGGATGCGCTAAGTTTGACGACTGGACCCAGTGTGGCTAAGGTCCGCAACCACGGATCGGCTAAAGCGGGGACAAGTGTCAACGCGGTCAATGTGATGGGCATAGGTTTTTGATTGAGATCTTTAAAGCCGGGCGGTGTGCCGATTGTGGTGCCGCTGGCGAGTTGATGGGTGCCGTGAACGGCCGCATAGGTATAGAGCAACATGCCGCCCATGCTATGCCCAATCCAGTGTAAACGTTCAAAGCCTGTATGTGTAAGGATGTGGTCGATGGCAGCAGGGAAATCGCGCATGTAATGGTCATCATAGGTTGCGGTGTAGCGAGAGGTGCCGATGGGAGGAGCGCAATGGCGATTGCCACGTAGGTCCATCACCCAGCAATCGTAGCCTTGTTCGACGAGGGTATCAACCATGCCGTTTCCGGTGGGGTACATGAAGTTGGTGGGATCACCCATGATGCCATGGCACAGGATGATGGGTTCACCTGGATTGTCTTTGTCGAATCTACGGTAGAGCTTAATACGCCAGCCATCGCTGCATCGAACGGAGTGGACTTCGTCGGCTGGAGGGGCTTCATCATATTTTGCTTTGAGTACAAACCAGACTAAGGCTTTGAGGGCAACCAAGCCCAGAATTATTATCAGTATGTTTAGCATAAAGTCCCTGTTAGGAATTCAGATGTTCTTGAATACGTTTTGCTAAGTCAGGGCTAATCCCCGGAACTGTCTCCAACGATTTTAAAGAAACAGCCTTTATTTTTGCAATTGAGCCAAAAGTATTCAAGAGCTTTTTAGCAAGAGCCGGGCCAACTCCAGGGACTTCTGTCAAGCGGGTTTTTAGAGTGCCTTTGCTTCGTTTTTGGCGCTGATATGTAATGGCAAAACGGTGTGCTTCGTCACGTATACGGGCCAAAAGAAGTACTACAGGCGAATTTTGCGCGAGAATGATGGGATTCGAGCGACCGGGAATAAAGAAGCGTTCGGGAGAAGCGGTACCGGATTCTTGCGACCGTGATTTGGCGATACCGACCGATGGGAGGTCTTCAATGCCAAGATCTTTGAGGACGGTAGTGGCTACGCCCAGTTGGCCTTTACCGCCATCGATGAGTACCATGTCGGGCAAATCGTTTTCTTCGATGGCTCGGGTATATCGACGCATGAGAACTTCGTTCATGGAAGCGAAGTCATCCTGACCATCGACAGTCTTCATGCTGAAACGGCGGTAGCGTTGTTTGTTGGCCACGGCGTTCTCGAATACGACCATTGAAGCTACAGTCTTGTCTCCTTGGAATGTGGAAATGTCGAAGCATTCGATGCGCGTAGGGATGTTGGGTAGTTTGAGGTGTTCCATCATTTGTTCTAGCACATCGGCTTGAGCTTGTTCAGCAAGTTGTTTTTCGTCAAAGCTTCGTTTGGCGTTGCGGTTGGCCAATTCGATGAGTGCTTTTTTCTCTCCTCGGATAGGGGTATGAAGGTGGACTTTGGTACCGCGCTGTTCGCCAAGAATTTCAGCGAGTACTTCGGCTTCGTCTACTTCATCTGGAACGAGAATTTCAGAGGGAATCATGGGAGCGTCAGAATAAAATTGCAGAAGAAAAGAGCTGAGCAATTCGATCAGCGGCATCTCGCGTTTCTTGAATGAGAACGAACGACCACCCAATAATTTTCCGCCACGATAAAACATTAGTTGGATTTCCGTAAAGCGGTCCTGTGTGTAGAGTCCAAAGACATCACGATCCGCTGCACCGGGCACATCCACGGTACGTTGCTTTTCCATGGTTTTCTGAAGGGCATAGAGACGATCGCGTAACTCAGCGGCTTGTTCAAACTCCAATTTCTCTGCGTGGGTGTCGATGGTTTTTTTGAGGTGTTTTTCTAAATCCCGACTACGACCGCTAAGAATCATGGCGGCTTCATCAACAATTTCATGGTATTCTTCGCGATTAACCTTACCGACGCAGGGCGCGTTGCATTGTTTCATTTGGTAATAGATGCATGGGCGTACACGATTATTGAGTACGTGGTCCGAGCAAGTACGTAAGGGAAGTAGGCGTTGAATTTGGCGTAGGGTGTCACGCACGGCATGGGCGCTGGAGTAAGGGCCAAAGTAGAGTGCTCCATCTTTTTTGTATCGGCGCACGACAGTGATACGGGGGAAATCTTGTTTTTTATCGATGCGTAAGCTCACATAACTTTTATCGTCTTTGAGCTGGACGTTGTAGCGAGGCTTAAATTGTTTGATGAGACTATTTTCGAGAAGGAGGGCTTCTTTTTCGTTGGTGGTCAGTAGAAAGTCGATGTGGGCTACACGTTTCATTAAAAACTTTACACTGTAGCGGGAATCTTGGTCGTTGATGTAGGTGCGGATACGGTTGCGCAGGTTTTTAGCCTTTCCGACATAGACCACCTTGTCGTTTTTATCGCGCATAATATAGCACCCGGGTGAGGTGGTGACTTTCGAGACTTCAAATTGTGCGATGAAGGCTTCAGGGGTTTTACGATCCGCAGAAGACTCCGCAAGTGTTAAGCGGTCGCCTTGGGGGATATGTTCATCGTGCTCAGTCATAATTTTAGGATATCAAAGGATGTGATGGCATAAAAAGAAAAACGGGAGTCGCACTCATTGCGACTCCCGAAAGGTGTTTGATATATATTCTCGATTAGGGAGTTTCGACAGCAGCTTCGGCTTCAATTTCGACTTCGCCGTCCAATGCTGTTCCTTCGGGACGTTCGTCGCGGAAGAAGAGCCCGAATATGATCATGGTCACTATGGATATAATGGATAAAGCAAACCACATACCTGAATAGTTGGTGATGGATTCCCCGTCGCCGTATACTCTGGACAACCAAACCAGTGCAGGGCCAGAGAACATTGGTCCGACACCTAAGATGATGACTCCGAAAACGGCTTGTGCTGATACTCGAATATCGGGTTCAGCGATGTGGTCAATGTAGATGTATGCTGTGGCAAAAAAGCAAGCAAAGCAGATTCCATGTAAGCCTTGGCTTAATACTGCAATAGTGACTCCCATGGAGCTTACATCGTCACTCATGGCGATGGCACCCCAAATAGCGTAACGCAACACATAACCCAAACACCCGAGACATAAAGTTATTCGGAAGCCGAGACGCTTAATGAAGACGCCCAAGAATGCAATTACAGCCAATTCGGCTACTTGGCCAACAGTCATGGCTGGTCCAATGGTACTGTCTTTGAGACCAATACTTTCAACGAGGTAAGGGCCAGCTTTGACGAAGTAGATTTGGTGTACCACAGCGATGGGGAGACTGGCTAATACGAGCCACATGATTGAAGGTTTTTTGAGTAGAGTGAATGCTTTTACAAAGGCAATGGACTCAGTTTTATCCTTCTTAGGAGGCGTATCGGGAAGCATGAATGCAAAGAAGGCATACAGGATAGACAAGACACCAGATACTTTAAGTGCAATGGCTAATCGACTGGTCGCATCTACATATTCTTCCCCAGCTAGGAATGGTGGTAAAGCTTGAAATTGTAGGTCGTGTTGTAAATACACCCATGGGAATATCCAACTAGCTGCAATCCAGCCGATGGTACCCCAAAATCGAATGCGGGGGAACTCTTTTTCGGTGTCTTCAATATTGGCAAAGGCAATGGAGTTGGTAAGGGAAATAGTGGGCATGTATAAAATACTGTAGAGGATGGAAAGGTAGAGCCAAGGGGTGTATTCAGTTTGTAAGGCTGTTAGGTATTTTACAATACCGCCCAAAATGAGAAGAGCTGCCAAAAATTTTTGCGCAGAGAAATGACGATCAGCAAGGCTACATATAAATGGGGCACTAATGGCTCCTAGTGATGCGGCAATACCGAAGAGCGTACCGATTTGTCCATCGGTAAATCCAAGTCCGCCTTCTTCTATGGATGTGCCTAACAAGCGGGACAAAATTGGTAACCATACGCCCCATACTGCATATTGCAGTACCATCATAATGCCTAAACGCGTTTTAATCATTGAATTGATTCCTCTCTAATCAACTATCAATAAACTAAGTGTGTTGGTGGATTGAATTCGAAGGAAATGATGGGTGGTGCAACTTGGGAAAAATATACCCTAGAGTTTCATGCCCATATAAATACAGAATTCATCGGTGTCGAGATCAACGAAGCCGTAGTTGTGGTAAAACCCTTGAGCATTTGTATTGCGATGGGATACGCCAAAGTGCACGCCGGTAGATCCTTGGGGACGAAGCGAGTCTAATAATGTGTCTATCATTTTTCGACCCATTTTTTTGCCTTGACCGCGTTCAATGATATCGATGTGCAGGTGGGCAGGGTACTCTTCAAAGAGTTTTGGGGTGGGGGGATGGTGAATCTGGTTGCAGAGCCCCTCATCTAAGGTCCAGTCTTCTTTGGGACCTGTTGGAGCAGGGTATTGTTCACGTAGTGGTGGATACCATTCGGTTTCCATCCGATTGTAAAAGGCTGCTGAATCCAATGCGCCCAATGTGTAGCCACAAACGCCCTCGTTATCTTCAAGTACAAAGGCGAGTTCGGGTTCAAATTTAAGATAAGGTCCTGTGTAAATATGGCCTAAGAGTTTGGGGTCTTCAAACAGGTGAGTTCCATCAGCTCCAAAATCTCCGGTTTCCAAACAGACGCGATAACATGCATCTTCATCCCTAGCTTCGTAGGGGCGAATGGTCAGTGTTTCGGTCATCTATATGTTCTCCATCATTTTGGTCTTTAGAATTCTTTTACTGTGCCCATATCACGTTTCGTGGGCAAAGTACGTTTGATGCGTTGATCAACATCGCTTTTATGCACAAATAACAGAGCAACTGCCGCGCAGGCATACACACCAATAAATATTTGGAATGCAAGGGTATAGCTACCAGTCCGATCGAAAATATACCCAGCGATGGGTAAGCCTGCAATTCGAATTGGTAGCATACATGGTGACATCATTCCCATGATAGTTGCAAAATTTTCCCGGCCAAAGGCTTCTCCTATGAGGGAGCCCCATAAGGGCACAATGCCGCCCATACCAAAACCGAAGCTGGCAACCGCTAAAAGCATGTTGGTGTGCTCAGGGCTTCGGGATAAAATGGAAACCCCTAAGATTTGAAAGGTGATGGCTAACCAAACGGCGATTCGAGTGTCTACACGGTCTGCCATAGCTCCAAAAATAACTTTACCTACAACGCCCACTCCAGCGGAAATGGATAGGAGTATTGCAGCATCAAATGGGCTTAAGCCCCCGTCAATGCCCATCCAAATCATGTGCATTAAAACGGCGCCAATACAGTGTAAATTGAGGGCCATAGAGAATGCGATCGCCCAAAAGTTGACATTTCGTCGAGCTAAATCGAATGTCCATGATTGCTTGTTTATAGCATCGGAAGCGCGTTGTGCATCAGTTTGATTGGTTTCTGTGGATGCAATGAGTCCGATGGGCGGGAGTGAACTGGGTTTAGATTCGCCATCGGGGTATAAGCCCTTCTCTTCAGGGCGATTGGCCAGTAAGAAATAAGTAAGAGGGACTAATACTGCAATGGCGATGAGGGCATAAACGATGAAGGTGTAGCGCCACCCGATGGATTCGATTAGACGGGTGGAGATGAGGGGCATGAGGATACCTGCAGTGGATACACCCATGGTGGCGATGCCCAATGCCATGCCACGTCGGCGTATAAACCAATTGGCTACAAGGGTTTGGCTAGGAATGAGTCCGCTGAATGCTGCGCCAAGACCGAGAATAAAAAACGTAATGGTTTGGAATTGCCACATAGACGTCGTGCGTGAGGCGAGTATGAACCCAAATGCCATTAACAGGATACCGGTGATCATGACTTTGCGGATTGAGGTGTCGTCAACAGCTTTACCCAAGTATGGTCCCGATAGGCCCATGGATAGCATCATTAGAGCTAATCCCATGGAGCCTGCTAAACGAGAACTGCCGAATTCGGTCTCCAAAATGGGCATAAATACGCCATATGAATAGAATATGAAGCCTATAGAGACAAAAAGTGTAACGAATGCTACACCTACAATTTTCCACCCGAAATACACCGCAACCTTACCTTCCGCCTAAACTCACCCTTATCTAACGTGGTGCTAGTATACGTTATTGCAGGTAGTGAAATCGATGCTTGATTGGTGAATTTGCAGAAAATCAGGGATATAGTTGAATATTTTTTGCCGTAAAGGCTATTTAATGCTACCGGGTTGAACCTTAGGTATTATCTCTGTAGGCTATAGCCCACTGAAGATTGATTTACGGAGTACACATGAATATAGAAGAATTAAAATCGCATATGGCCATCGCTCGCCAATTGGTGGAAGATGCGGGCCCTATTAGCCTGGACTATTTTCGGAAACCGCTTGTGGTGGACGATAAACAGATGCCTGATAACGTGTTTGACCCTGTAACTGAAGCCGATCGTCGAGTTGAGGAGAATTTACGGGAAGGGCTTGCAAAGCATTTTCCGGGCTACTCTATTGTTGGCGAGGAATATGGTTCTGAGGGTGATAGTAATTTGCGTTGGGTGATTGATCCGATTGACGGTACGCGCGCATTTATTAGTGGTGTGCCGGCTTGGGGAGTGTTGCTGGGCTTGTGTGATGGCGATGAATGTTTAGGTGGGATTATGCATCAGCCGTATATGGGTGAGACCTTTGTTGGTTTTGGGGAAGAGGCTCGATTTTATCGGGGTGATGTAGCGCAAACGTTGCAAACGCGTAATGACGCTCGACTTGAAGATGCCATTGTATATTGTACTCACCCGTTTATGCTGGCAGAAGGGGCTGAACAAAATGGATTTAAGGCTGTAGCAGAACGATGTCGGATGCAACGCTATGGAGGGGATTGTTACTCTTATGCTTTGTTGGCGCATGGCTGCGTGGATTTGGTCATCGAAGGCTTATTGCAGCCTTATGACATTATTCCATTGATTCCTATCATTCGGGCTGCTGGAGGGGTTGTTACGAACTTAGAGGGCGAAGTTCCTGTTGACGGCGGGACGGTCATTGCTGCAGCGAATGCTGCGCTTCACCAAGAAGCAATGGATTGTATGCACGGTAGATAATATTAATCGTAGGTAAGCATAAAAAAAGCCCCCTCACTCGTAGAGTGAGGGGGCTTTTGTATGTATCGAATTATTTGGTTTTTGCCATTCTTGTTTGCTCAAGTGTCAATGGGATTCCATCAATTTCAGCAATTGTTTTCAAGTTTGGAGTACGGTTATTTTGGTACCAGTAGGATACGCTTGAGTAGTCTACGCCTGGACGGTTATTGCTAGGTCCATGTTCCAAATTGAAGGTATG
>CALLLL010000260.1 GCA_938082445.1 uncultured bacterium | reverse complement strand
GTTAATGAGTACATTTGCACCATCCATGAGTTTCGATGTTTATGTTGATCCGGATCATGATGGGGATGAATTGGGTACAAGTGATAAGCCCTTTACGACTATTACAGAGGCTTTGGCTTATGTAATTAATGGGGGGAATTTACATATTGTTCCTGAAATCTACGTGGGGCAAACGGCTGTATTGAATAGGGAGATGAGCCTGGTACCGGATGGACCTGGGACAATAACGTTGAAATAGGGACTTTTGCATTGACTGAAATCCCTGTGAATGGGTACCATTAAGGCAGAGCCAATAATGGTGTTTTTTATGAGATTCGGGGGGCTGTGTGATCTCAATGGTATTGAAAAAACTATTGGTGTGTGTATTCGCGTTCGTGTGTGTCTGGACGGGGAATGTATACGCTTTGCAAACAGGGGCTGCTAAGTTAGCCTTGGAATTGCCTTTGGGGGGACCTTTGGGTGGTCATGTCTATCGTCAGGGTAGAGCTGTGGTTGCGCAGCATGATCCGATTACGGTGCGTGCTTTGTATTTGGAGGAGTCGTCTACGCGTTTGATGTTGGTTTCTGTGGATGTGCATTCCATCACGAGTGAATTGCGCGAGCGTATCGTTTCAATCTTGCCTGAGGGGATCGAAGACAATCACCTAATTGTAACGGCGACGCATACGCATAATGGTCCTGGGGGATTGGCGGACAATTGGCTTTCACGCCGGTATATGGGCGGGTATGATCCTGAAATGGTGGGAGTCATTGCTGAGGGCGTTGCTCAGGTAATGGGTGAGGCCGTTGCACGCAAGGCACGTGGGACGATTGGTTATACCGTATCGAATAAGCTGTTGTTAAACGAAAATATGTTTTCGAGCGATGGCTTGCGTGATGGAAATTTGGGGGTCATTCGCGTGGATGATTCTGATGGAAATCCGATTGCTATATTGGGAAGTTTTTCGGCTCATCCAACGACCATTTCAGCATCCAATAGTTTTACCTTTTCGGCGGATTATCCTGGTTATTTTTGTACTCAACTTGAAGCGTTGAGTCATGAAAATACGGTGGCATTTTTTCTGAATGGAGCTGTGGGTGATCAGGCGTGTAATAATTTACAGGCTTTGAAGGGGTGGGCATGGACGGAGTATGTTGGCACCGAGTTGGCTGTGCAGGTTAAGTCTATTGCTAATAAGATTGAGTGCAAGGAATATCCGATTACTTTAAATTCTGCAATGATTGACACTCCATCGAGTTCAGCGAATTCGTTTATTAATCGTAGTGTGTTGTTTCAGGCCTTGGAGATCAATGATTTATTGGTCACGTTTATTCCGGGGGAACCGTATGCGGAAGTGAAGCGTGAATTGGATCGTCGTGCGAAGGCACGGGGGTATATGGAGTATATCGCTGTTGGGCTGAGTAATGATTATGTGATGGATATCGCTGGGACGAGCAGTGCGGTTGTCCGTAAAGATTTGCCCGGGTTAAATGTGTTTGGGCCTGAGGGGGCTCAGTGGTGTTATGAGGCGGTGTCGGTGTTGATGTCCCGTGGTCAGCCTCAAAGTAGCGCCAAAAAAACGTATACTTCCGTAACGCCGAATGCCATTGATGGTGGCTACCGTGTTCATTTGAAGGGTAGTGCGATTGAACGCATCTGGCAACGTGGAAATGCATTTTCGTCTATTTTGCAGGCCCCTGAACACTTGAATGAAGATGCGTTAGGTGATGAGGGTATTAACACGGTTGAATTGCCATTGTGGAGTCGTATTCCGAATGGAATACGGAGTGCAGCCATTGCTGGACCTTTAACGACTGATGCCCATCGTGCCACGTTGGGTCGACTTAAGGGTGAGCAAAAAAGTCGCTTGCATGTGATGGCTTCTGGGGCAGGGGTATCGAGTGAATCATTATGGTTGTTGCAAAATGATTCTGTATTGAAGTCTGAGGCTGTAGTGTATGGGGTCTACGGTGATCGTGCTGGTCAGGATGGTGCATTGCTTGGGTATGTGGCTACGGCACCTTCGGGGGCATCATTGGTTGTTGCGCAAGAAACGCCTATGAGGGGGCGTAGTTATATGCATGTAGCGGGTCCTGAGGAAACGGGGCTTCGTTTTGGAATGAATGATGCGGGTGTGGTTATGGGGCTATTGCCTAGACAGGGGGAGTTGCCGAAGAGTCAGCTTCGCTTTGATATGGCTAGTATTTTGGCGAGTACAACTGATCTTGCGGGGGCTGTTGGTGCTGTTAAAGAATTGAATGCAGAATCCGATACTGCTTTATTGATTTTGGATCGGCCTGTGGACGCAACCCGGTATATGAATTTTAAATCGTACTGGCGTGAGACTGAGCCAAAGGGGAGTAGCTTTTTACCTGAATCGGCATCGGATAAGGTATCGCTTGAAGAATTGGAACGACTTTTAGGTCAACAAGCTCAGGAGTGGTTATCGGCATCAACTGAAACGGGCTTAGAAGCTCCGACCGTTTATGCTGTTGTGTTTCATCCGGCTAAGCGCAGTGTGTATTTGGCGGTGTCGAATGGGACATCGTTTCCAGAAGACTTTACCGTATTTACTTTAGAGCGAGGTGCGCTATGAGTGATGTTGTTCGTAGCTATTCTCGCCCTTCTAAATCGCTTAGTGCAAAACCTTCGCGGGGGTTGTTGCGCGGTGGTTTACGATTGACACGCTTTTTCCTTCTGGTAGTATTGATTGCTGCGGTATATGTGTTTTGGATTTCCCGCGATACTCATGATGTACAGGAATTTGTACCTGCCGATACGGCGTATTTGATTACATCTAAAGACTTGGCGCAAAACCGCGCACGGATTTTGAATTCTCATATATGGAATGCCTTTCCTGAAAGCCTTCGTGCAAATCCGATTGTTCATTTGTTGGATACTGAGCTGGATATTGCTGACTGGAAATTACGCAATCTTTTGGGGCAGCGGGTGTTGATTTATGGTCAGGATGCCTCTACTTTTTCCGATGCAGTATATGTAATTCAGACGACTATGGTAGGCGCTTTGCTTGAGCGTAATGCTCGGCGTGGGGATAGTATTGTTCTTGATGCGGCGGGTGGTTTGGATATTCGATTTATGCCGGATCACGCCTTGTATTATGCTAAACGAGGGCGTTTATTGATTGCGAGTGCGTCTCGTGATTCGCTGATTCGTACGCTCACTTTAGAGGCGTCTGAACGCATACAGGAAGAAGGGTCTATTGAGTCCTTATGGCCTACGGGGGATGAAGATGTACGGGGGATGGTGCAGCGGTCAGCGGACTCTGAAACGATCAGTGCTGTGGGGTTCGCGGCGCGGTTGGAAAGCCAGCAGGGCTTTTTGAAGATGTCTGTTTCGTATAGTGATGCTTTTAAGGAGCGGTATTCTTTGAATTCTTTGGGTGCTGAAACGCCTGCGTTGGTGCGTCCTGTGGATGGTCCTGTTGCTTTGTCGAGTAATTTATCCATACCTGTTGATGAGTTGATGGGGCTTTTAATGGATAACGAGTCCTTGAATACTTTGATGGGTGGGGACTGGGGAGTCGGTGAGGCTTCAGGGGATGCGGAAAGTGCAGAGGGGATAGTGCATTCTATTTTGTCGCAGATTCAGCCGGGCTTGGCTATTACGTGGCATGGTTTCGATACGAGTGATATTGTTCCGACTTCGGTTTATTCAATGATCGGCGGGTATGAGGGGGATGGAGTAGCCAAGGCGATTGCACAATCGATGAAGCAACAACATGCTGTTGCCTATACACCTATATCGTTGGCATTTAATGAGGAACGTCAGTGGTTGGAAGTGAATTCTATGGGGATTGGGGCGATGACGTCGGTGTTATATCCTGCTGGAGTGGATAGCTTGTTCTACTCAACTTCTTTGCACCAAGCTGAACGCAATTGGGCAGATGGGGCCTTGGTAGAATATATCGAGCAGGGGCATTTTTTTATACGATTGCACCCCAAGGCGATACTGAGTGCCTATAGGGAATTCGGGACTTCTATGTTGAGTTATGATTTACTGGATGGGCATACGGTTGAGTCTTTTGAGAGTCAAATGAATGAGTGGGAGTCACAGTTTTCAACGTTGGAAGAGGCGACTTTGTCGGCGATGTATGATCGAGCCGATGATGTGTTTAATATCAATGTGACGTTGAAAAGTGCTGCCCAATAAAAAAGACCCCACAGTCTTTGGGACCATGGGGCGTTGGGTATTTGGAGTTGAGTTGGACTTAAAAGTCTATGGCGTCCAATCCGGGAATGCATGAATCTAAGGGAATGGTTTCAATACCTGTTGCGCCGAGTTTGGCAAGTGTATAGCGGGCTTGCGCGAGAGTCAGTTTTGTGGCGCTAACATCCAATTGAATGCTGAATTCAACGTAGTTGATGCCTTCATTCATGGTGGGCTCATTGGCGAAGAGTTTGTTTTCTTCAAGGTAGACGAGTACATCGTCGACGTTGTCTTTGGAGCAATTGAAGGTTACCAGAACTTTATTTTCAGCATAGATTGAACCGTAGAGGTTTAATAAGAACATGCGGGCCATATCGGTTTTTTCTTCGGAGTCTTTGATGGCGGGGTTGGCGAATACGCAGGTTTCGGAGTGCATGACTTCGGCTACGATATTGAGGCCATAGTTGCGGATTGCACTACCGGATTGTGTGATTTCTAAGCCGAAATCGACGGATTTGTTTTTTACTTTGGCTTCGGTTTTACCCCATGTTTCATAGATGACTAAGCCTGATTTAATCTTGGGTGGGGTGCGGAATTTTTGTACGGAAAACTCATTGTGTGAATCACCGAATCCGAGTTCTTTGGCTTTGCCTTGGAACCATTCAAGGGCGAGGTAGGGCATTTCGGATACCATGGTGACCAATGAGTTGGCGCTGAGGAGTTCTTTGAGCC
>CALLLL010000259.1 GCA_938082445.1 uncultured bacterium | reverse complement strand
ACGGTGTCTTTTATTTCACCGAAATTCCTTCGGCAGTTGAGGGGATTCCATCCGGTTGGGCTTTTCGCGATATTGCTGGGCTTGAAGGTACCAAATTTGACCGTATTGAGTTAATCGATCTTGATAATGATGGCGACCTTGATGTTGTTACCTGTGAAGAGCGCGAAAACCTCGGCGTCATCTGGTACGAAAACCCTACCAAATAAACTGGTTGGTGATTTATTGACCAATTCCATCTGCAATGCCATCACCATTTTCATCCGGGATAGGCAATGTAAATATCTGCATGTAATCTGCGCCGGCATAATTTTTTACAATACTGCCATCTGCTATGGTCGTGGGTACTTGCTTGTTGTATGCCAAGGTTTTACCATCCCAAGATAATACTGGCTTGATACGCGCAGGTCCATCTTGATCCGTGAGAAATACATGTTTACCAAAGAGCGGTGACCCTTGCTTTACACATACCGCTGCAACCCGGTTGTTGCTCAGGCATACGACAGAATTACCGGAAGGATGCCAGCGCACACCCAAGTCGGCGCCTTCAGGAAAACTTGTGGCTTGGACAGCTTCTGAAGAACCATCGGATGGAATGATGAATACCTGCATTTTGTCGTTGGCGTCTTTACCGTAGAAGGCAATGTGTTTACCATCCAAAGATCCGCGGGCAATCGGACCGGCCCATGTTGTAGTGAGTCGGCGAACGGTGATGCCTTTTGGGGGTGTGGGGAATCGAGTGGCAGAGCCAGCATCGGCTGTGGTGATGTCTACGCCAACAGGCACATCCGCCACAAAAAGTGATTGATCGTAGGTTTCCCCATCTGCATTGCGCACGCGGCCGATAAAGGCACGCATGCGTCCATCACGTCCAACCCAAGAATCGCCCCAAGCTTTTTCTAATTCACCCGGCTTGGATGTACCAATAGGGACAACAGGTACCATGATGGCGAAGTAATGGCTGTAGCCTTCGGGTGCATCAGGATGCGGCTCCATATAGCCTACAGTTCGGTCATATTCTTTTTGTAAGAAGTCGTTATAGGTAAACCCAATTCGGTTACCGTTGTAGGAGTACTCATGGCGGTGTGTACCTCCACGATGGGCGCCGGGTGTAGTGTCGCGATCGGTAGCAATGTCGCGCATATCAACCCAATGGCGTACGCCGGGTTTATTGATTTCTACGCGCCCACCTGTGCGGTTGGGAAAATCATACGGGCCGCGTGCAGGAACGTCTTCGAGCATAGGGCCATGGATAAAGACGACTTCAGCTTTGGCGTGATTAAAAGAAACAGCTCCGATTCCAGGAGCTGGGCCGGTTTCACTGCCTTTTGGACCAATGATGGATTCTGGGGCTTTCCATAGAATGATCTCTTTGCCCGTTTCGATGTTGACCATGTTGACGGATTGACTATTCTCTATGCCGCCACCAACTGTTTCACGGGTATCGTAGCAAAGCCACTTACCATCAGGGGAAAAGTTATCGTTATTGTCTAAGTCGTGGCTAAATGGAGAAAAGGTGATTTGCTTTTCTTGTGCAAATGCACCTGTACACACGAGTAGTCCTCCCAAGATGAGAGTGCACCATTTTGTCATGATGAGATCCTTCTTGCCCTAGTCATTGTTGCATTGGCGATAATTTAATTCAGTATACCCGACTTATGCGAGAAAGTGCCAAGTTCTTGCAAATGGGTTTGGGTGATTAAGCTAAGATATCTCGTACAACATTTCCAGAGATGTCGGTCAAACGGAAATCGCGCCCTTGGAATCGGTGGGTAAGTTTTTTGTGGTCGATACCCATTTGATGTAAGAGTGTGGCGTGGAAATCATGAACACTCACACGGTTTTCTACCGCATTGTATCCAAAGTCATCGGTATTACCGTAAGACATGCCGCCTTTGATACCGCCTCCTGCCATCCATAAGGAGAAACCTTTGTTATGGTGATCACGACCGGGGCCGCCTTTGTTGCCTTGAACCATCGGAGTACGACCAAATTCGCCTCCCCAAATGATTAAGGTGTCATCCAACATACCGCGTTGCTTAAGGTCTGTTACCAGTGCAGCCGTTCCTTGGTCAACATGGCCAGCGCAGATATTCATGTATTTTACAATGTCATTATGGTGATCCCAACCCCGGTGATACAGTTGAATGAAGCGAGTGCCACGCTCGGCTAAACGACGTGCAAGGAGGCAGTTGAACCCAAACGAGCCATCGGCGCCGTCTGTACCGTACATATCCAAAATGTGTTGCGGTTCATTTTTAATGTCCACCAAATCGGGTACGCTGGTTTGCATACGGAATGCCATTTCGTATTGACTGATGCGTGAAGCAATCTCTTCATCATCAACTACTTCGTCCCGAATTGTATTTAAGGCTTGCACAGAATTGACAATATCCCGTTGGCGATCGCCTGTAACTCCTGGGGGGTTATTTACATAATGCACAGGCTCGCCGATGGACTGAAATTGAACGCCTTGGAATTTACTGGGCAAGAATCCACTGTGCCATTGACGTGTGGCTAAGGGTTGGGGGTTTCGCCCGCCCTTGGAAGTGAGTACTACAAAACCAGGTAAGTTCTCGCTTTCATTTCCAAGTCCATACAATAACCATGAACCCATGCTGGGACGTCCAGAGATAGCGGTCCCTGAATTCATAAAGGTGTGGGCAGGGTCGTGGTTGATTTGATCGGTGTACATGGATTTAATGATGCACATTTCGTCTGCAATTGTTTGCATATGTGGGAAAACAGATGTAATGTCTTGCCCCGATTGACCGTACTTACCAAATTTAAGCAATGGGCGCATACACTTGAGCTCTTGTCCTTGCAACTGTGCGATGGATTGCCCTTTGGTCATTGATTCGGGCATAACTGTGCCGTCTAACCGTTCCAACTCGGGTTTATAATCAAAAGTTTCCAGGTGGGATGGTCCACCGGCCATGTACAAATAAATAATGCGCTTGGCTTTGGGTGCAAAATGTGTGGGGTTAGAAATGCCCGTCCATTTATCGTCGACATAGGCCGCAGCATTGGCTTCACCCGAGTTCATGATTGAGGCCAAGGCCATGGTTCCGATTCCACGGGTAGTTTTGCCCAAGAATTCACGGCGCGTTTGCATCAATTGATGGTATTTCTCTACTTCTGGATCCAGCATATTCTTCGGAGTCCTTTTAATAACGATAAATCATTTCGTGTAAGTTAAATAATGTTCGAGCTACAGAGGTCCATGCGGCCAATTCTACAGGACGTAGCCCTTCCCGCACAGGCTTTTCGCCGACTTCGATTAGCGCTTTAGCGCTTTTGGCATCGTTGCGGTATTCTTTAAAATGGTGAATGTATAAGTCAGAGACTATAGCCAATTCGCGCTCCAAGGGCTCTCGAGAGAAGGCTTCCTGAAATGCCCAGTGAATGCGCGAAGCAATGTCGTCTCCACCTTCGGTAATGATGCGCTCTGCGAAGACTCGGGAGGCTTCAACATATATTGGGTCGTTGAGGAGCACGAGTGCTTGCTGAGGTGAATTGGATATGGTACGTTCGGCGGTGCACTCTTCACGCGTGGGTGCGTCGAAAGCAATAAGGCTGGGGTGTAAAAAGGTACGTTGCCAGTGTGTATATACGCCTCGACGGTACAGGTTTTCCCCGGAGTCTTGTTGATAGGTACGCACAGGGAAATTAAGTTCTCGGTAGTGTCCGGAGGGTTGGTAAGGTTTTACACTACGCCCGCCCACTTTAGTTACCAATAGACCGCTTACGCTTAAGGCATTATCCCGCACAAGCTCTGCTTCGAGACGGAAGCGTGATTGACGTGCCAGTAATCGATTGTAAGGGTCGGTGTCTTTTATTGATTCAATGGGCATGGATGATTGACGATAGGTTTGACTCATCACAATTTGCTTGATGATGTATTTAATATCCCAGTCGCTGTCCATGAAATCGGCGGCGAGATAATCGAGTAATTCGGGATGTTGGGGCCATTCGCCTTGGGAGCCTACATCATCGAGCACACGGGAAATTCCGGTACCAAAATAAAGTTTCCATAAACGATTCACAAACACACGTGCGGTCAAGGGATTGTTTCGATGAGTGAGCCAATCGGCTAAATCCAAGCGCGTAAGACGGTCATCTTTTTTCTCAAGCGTGCCCAAAAATGCAGGTATGGCGGGGGTAACCACTTCGCCAGTCTCATCGAGCCAATTGCCACGGGGCAGAATACGCATCATGCGCGGCTCCATGGTCTCGGTGACGGCTACCGAGACGATATCCCGCTCAAGATGAATGCGCTTACGTGAGAGGGCTCGGTGTTTATTTTTTGCATCGTCTTTCTCTTTTTGCAGGGCTTTTTTATTTTCGGAATTTTCAGGAATGTCGGTATCCATGATGACTTTAAGCTTGGCAATTTCTGAATCGATTTCGTCAAACTTTTTCGCTTCATCATCATTGGGGAAGGGTATTAAAGGTGGGAATGGGCCGTCGTTTCCGCCATAGGTTTGTACGCCGTCTTCTTTGATATCCGCGAAGAAGGACGCGAAGCTGTAAAAGTCTTTCATCGTGAAGGGATCAAATTTATGATCGTGGCATTCAGAACAACCCATAGACGAACCTAACCAAACTGAAGAGGTCGTACGCACACGGTCGGCGGCATATCGGACGAGATAGTCCTTGGCCTGGGCGCCGCCTTCACGAGTCACCATATTTAAGCGGTTGTATCCTGTAGCGATTTTTTGTTCTTGAGTGGGGTTGTCCAATAAGTCACCGGCAATTTGCTCGCGGGTAAACTGGTCAAAGGATATATTTGAATTGAATGCGTTAATGACGTAATCGCGGTAGGGCGACATGCCTCTGACTTGATCGCCGTGATAGCCGACAGTGTCTGCATAGCGCACCAAATCCAACCAATAGATGGTCATGCGCTCGCCATAGTGTTTAGAAGCCAATAATCGATTCACCAATTGCTCATAGGCATCGGTGCGTGTGTCATTTACAAATGCTGCAACTTCATCGGGCTTGGGGGGTAATCCTAAGAGGTCTAGACTTAATCGACGAATCAAAGTGACTCGATCGGCTTCGGGAGAGTGGTTGAGTCCTTCTTCATTTAAACGCTTTTTAACAAGATAGTCAATGGGGTTCACAGCCGATGTGGGAAGGGATATCTTTTTCGGAGGGATGTAGGCCCAGTGGGCTTGATATTCGGCGCCCTGTTCTATCCATTCTTGAAGTAGTGCTTTTTCGTGATCCGATAAGGAACGTTCAGTGTCGGAAGGTGGCATAACTTCTTCAGGGTCTTTATGGAATATGCGATCCAGTAAGTTGCTGGCATCTGCGTTTCCTGGCACGATCGCGGCTTGTCCATTGTTGGATGCAATGGCATGTTCTCGGATATCCAAGCGAAGGCCAGCTCCGCGGGTTTCACCATCGGGTCCGTGGCATTGAAAGCAGTTGTCGGAAAGGATAGGGCGAATGTCGCGGTTAAATTCGATGGTCTCCGGCAATTCTGCTGCAAGCCCTAGAGAACACCATGATATGAGCACGACCCCTGCGACACGGCCTAATATGACTTCAGTATAGCTCAATGTTCCAACTCCTTTATCCAGTTTCAGTATACTGGATCTATCGATAAAAACAGTTTATCAGTATACAGCTATTCCACTTGTTGATTCTAATTTGCTGTTTTTGGTCTAATCGATCCTCTAAGCCACAAAAATCCATGAAAGGATGTATTATGAATTCGGAAAATGAAGTCTCCCGCCGGACATTTGTCGCGACAGGGGTTGGCACCGCTATCGGAGTCGCCGCTTCAACCCATGCACAGGCCCAAGGCGCCAACGATCGCATTCGTTTGGGGTTTATTGGAGTAGGTAACCGTGGACGACAAGTGATGAATGCCTTCTTTCGTCACAAGGATTGTGTGATTACGGCTATTTGCGATGTATATAAAACTCACAACACGATGACCTTGGAATTGCTCGCGAAAAACGGCATGACCGATGTTGCCGTCTACGATGATCACCGTAAGCTCTTAGAAGATAACAATGTGGATGCTGTGGTGATTGCCACGCCGGATCACTGGCACGCAATCCAAACAATCGATGCCTGTAATGCGGGCAAAGATGTGTATGTGGAGAAGCCCGTGTCAGCCACCATTCACGAAGGCCGTCAAATGGTGAAGACTGCTCGACGTACCAAGCGCATTGTGCAAGTGGGTACGCACCGCCGTTCATCTGTAGTGTATAAGCGCTTGGCCGAACACGTGCAAAAAGGAGTCATCGGCGATGTGACAGTAAGCCGTGCGTATCACTTGAGCAATATGGCGCCTAAGGGAATTGGGAAATTACAACCCAGTGATCCACCTGCCGATCTCGATTGGGATATGTGGCTCGGACCTCGTGCGATGCGTCCGTATCAAGGCAATATTTGCCCTTATAAATTCCGTTGGTGGAAAGACTTTTCCTCGCAAATCGCAAATAACGGGATTCATTATCTGGATGCCATTCGCTGGGTAACGGGCGAAGAGTACCCGACATCGATTGTGGCTTTAGGTGGCAATTTTGCGGTGGATGATGATCGCACGATTCCCGATACACTTGAAGCGACCTTCCAGTTTGCTTCGGGGCGTATCCTAACCTTCGGGCATTACGAAGCCACTGGGCAGGCGATGATGCGTAAAGGGGAGGTGGAGATTCGCGGCACGAAGGGAATGGCTTCGGTGTCCGGTACAAACTTTGAAATTTTCCCGGAGAAGGGCGGCCAGTTCCAGGACCCGACGCCACGAATGGAAGGCATGAAAGATACAGGTGACGGCAGTAATGGTGATCTCACGGCCAGTCATGCGCGCAATTTCCTGGACTGCATTAAGACGCGTGAGACACCGCGTGCGGACATTGAAGTGGGGCATCGCTCAACATCATTGAGTAACCTCGCCAATATTTCGCTATACTTCGGAGAGCGATTAGAGTGGGACGGGGAGAACGAAGTGATTACGAATCATAAGAAAGCAAATGAGTTGTTGCACTACGAATATCGCAAGCCCTGGAAATTGGGCTAACGAATATTAATTTGAATGGTTAAGGCCTGTGATGCTTCGTGTATCGCAGGCCTTTTTTTATTTGGTGGGTAGGTCGTCGTAGCTGAGGGTTGGGAGCCTGATGGCTTGAGCGTGGGCTAGGATGGCTTCGAGGGCTTTGGGCGTGATGTGATGGCCGGGACCGTTCTCGCTGATACCGTGTGCGTAAAAGACGACGATTTCGCCTTGGGCTTTGGCGCGGTCGAGGGCAGTTTTGATTTGCTCGATGTAGTCGGGGCGTTTCTCTGAGCCGGCATAGTCAATACCTGTGCCGATGAGGCAGGGGGTGTTGGCGAGTTGGTCGGGGGTGTAGAAGATTTTATCTAGGGTGACGATTTGGGTGTCTTTGGGGAGGCCGGTGCCGCCGCGTAGGTGGTTGAAGGTGTTGGTGAGGAGTGTGTCCGATTCGACGTTGCGTTGGGAGCTGGGGTAGGCAAAGGATGTAGGGGTGAGTCCGGCTTCGGTCATGGCTTGGACGGCAGGGGTGATTTCGATCTTGAGGTATTCTTCGGTGCCAACTTTTTGGATGGTGTCGACAGCTTTGCGGTGGGCGACGCCGTGACAGCCTATGGCGTGACCGGCTTTGTTGAGCGCGTGGAGTTGTTGGATTTTTTCTGGGCTGAGTGTGTGGAAACGGTCTACAAAGAAGGTGGCTTTGGCCTTGTATTTTTTGAAGAGGGGGATTTGCTGAGCCCATTGCTCGATGGCATGATCGTCGAATGTAAGGAGGACACCGGATTGGATGGGGATGGGGCTTGCATCCGCATGAGACACTCCGTTGAAGAGAGTGGGCAAGGCGAGGACAGCGATGATTATTAATAAACGTTTCATATTATGCCTCTTGGCTTAGGTGGTTTCTTTAAGTATTAGTTTAGGGCTTGATTGATGTGAGGGTCAAGTTGTGGGAATTGGGGGCAGCGGGATCTGATTAGTTGTAATTGATTTTTCGGGTGGTATCTTGTTTGTTGCCATAGTAGTATGAAATTCCGGCATGGTGGTCAGTAATTTGAGTGCCATTCTGGACACCTAAACTTTCGATGGTGAATTCATTTTCGGGGAAAGGTTCATTGATTTTTTGGTCGTAGAAGATGATGGTTGTTTCGGATTCCCATAGACCGTCATCTTGTGGGCTAAGTTCGGTATGTGAATATTTGGATGGTATCCAGGCGCCATTGACTTGAATGTATTCCCAAGTGTAGTGGAATCCGAATTCAGTGTCGTTATTTTCAATCCCACTTTTTTTATGGCTTATAAGGCTTCCGCCTTTGGCTAAATCAAAGGTGTGGGATCGGGTTGATTTCCGGTTTGAATTGTTGAAGACTTCGGTCCAGGTGACGATGTCGCCATCGCGTACAATGATGTATTCTTTTTTTCTTTTTTCTAGGTATTGTGGTGTGAATATATCTCTGCGCTTGTAGTAGTATCGGAGTGTGTCGTCCATTGGCCCTACCCCTTGACGTTCTGTATAGAGTATTGGGTCAAAGTCATGATTTCCTGCGCTGGCTGTTAGTTCGCCTTTTTTGAATATGACTACGGTATTTCTTTCTTCACCTTGTGTAGTTTTAATGATGGGGGTGTAGTTATAAAAGACTTCGTCGCGTACGAGGCCTCCCCAATATTGGGGAGTGGCTGGAGTAATCACTCGTTGAGATTTTTCGGTTGTTGTACGCTCTACTATTTTTCGATTCCAGCGTACATCGTTTGTTTTAAAGTCACGTGCGAAATTTATTAATTCGTATGTGTTGGATTTATGGTTATGTGTGTCGTAGGCGTTGGAATAACGTAACTTGGCTTTGCCTTGCCAGGTGGTGATGGCTGCTTGGTTTTTTTCTCGTGCCTTGAGTATGGTGAGTAGTAATTCAGGATCGTGTCCACTCTTTGGTGAGGACTCTTGGGGAAGTTCATCGAATGTTGAGTCCATGTAGACCGGTTTGGAAGATTGAGTTTCTCTGGGGGCATTTTTGTTTAAGGTGATGGAATAAAGCCAAGCTGAACTGCCGAGAATCAAGATGGCGTAGATACTCCATTTTGCAGTAATAGGTAGTGCGCTGGTGGTGGGAGTTGTGATTGATTCGGCGATGGCCCAATTGATTAGACTTTCTTGGAGTATAGGAGGGGCAGCGACAGCGCTTTGGTTAGTGAGTAGGGTGGTGAACAAAGCGATACTGATTGGTAGGCCGCGTTTTATTAAGTTTTTGTGAATGGTATCGAGTCCGCGGTTGATGCGGACGGTGACGGCGGAACGGGTAATGCCTTCATCTTGGGAAATAGCTTCGTGGGTATCGCCTTGGAAAAAGGAGCGAATGATGGCCGTACGGGTTTTTTCGGGCAGTGCAGCGATGGCTTCATCAACATAGAGTTGAATATCGTCCCAAGTGGCTTGATGGTTTTGAGTTTGGGAATGGGCATAGGCTTGTTCGTGACTTTGGCGGCGTTTTTTGGCGCGGAGATGGTTGAGACTTAGGCGAGTGGCCATTGTGTGGAGGAGTCCGGGTAGGGAGTCGTTTATTTTGGGGATTTTGGCGAATTTGATGAAGCATTCTTGTGTGATGTCTTGGGCGTCGGTGGGGTTGGCGAGGATGCGCATGCAGGTGGCGTAGACCATGGAGGTGTGTTGGCGGATGATGGCGGCGAGGGCTTCGGGGTCTTTGTGTTGGGTCCATTGTTGGAATAGGGCGGTGTCTTTGGTGCTCATAGTTTTTCCTCGTGGGTTGTATTCTACTCTTAATACACCGCGGGGGGAAGGATGGTGACAATACAACACCAAGGAAGTTTGTTGGAGGTAAATGGGATTAGGGACTTCTCTAAACCGTTTTGTCTAATCTATATCGAATGAATCGTTCTTTTCCAACTTCTACTTCGCCATCTTCCTTGAAGCCAAGTCTAAATAATCCTTTAATCCGTTTTCGGGTAGGGGGAAGCAGTACTGTTACTGTCTCAAATCCCATCTCGCCAAATGCCCGGCTAATTATTTCGTCATATAAAGCTTTGCCTTTACCCCAGTGGTTGGGATGTAACACTAGCGCTAGATCAGCTTCACCGTTTTCTGGTTGTAAGCCACCCCAACCGGCAAATTTTCCATCAAGGAGGAATGCCCATGGGCCATAGCCATGCTCAACCCATAACTGCTCTTTGGCAGCAATAAATTGATCACAAGTGGATTCACTGAATGATTCTCCTGCCAAGGGCATTTGCTGGAGAACTTGAGGATTATTCATCAACTCAATAATCTTATATTTCTCGACTTCGGTCAGTCTTTTAAATTCGATTTTCATAGGGCTCCACAATCTTGCATCGTGTTTTACTCCTTTTCACTTCGTGAAATCCATCCCAGAGATCTTGGATGTTAGGAAGAACTGTTTCTAATTCTGATTTAATCTCAGCTATTCTTAAACAATAGGGTAGATAAGGGATTACCTACTCATCATCCAATAGCTCTTTTAGATGATACAGGAATTCGTGGGCTTCTTTGGGGGAGAGGGCGTCGGGGAAGATGGGGGTGGGCTTCGAGTCAGCAAAAGTCGCTCCGGTGATGAAGGCGATGATGGTTGTGGTGCGTTGCATTTTTGGGCCTTTGGGGTTGGTGGATTTTTGTGTGTAAGTGTAGGCCTTGTTTGGGTTTAGGGTCAAATAGCGGATTTAGGGTGCAACGCGCAACGCTTTATTTTTTTGGGTGACCCTTGGGTTGTTTGTAGTTTTCTGGGGTGTTGCAGGGCTTGGGTTGGTTCTATAGATAGATCAGGGGTGTTGCGTATTTAAGATCGGAAATAGTAGTACCAGTTTTCTTCGATGTGATTAAAGCGATAGCCAGAATGAGAAGCCATTTCCTTTAGTTTTTCTTCTGTACCTGTGAAATAAATACATCCCTTACCTCCAGCGTACCCGGCTGTTTGGGTTACGAATGTTATATAGGTTTCATCTTCGTTTTTATACCCATTAATATAGAATACTTTTTTGCGTAATTCATCTGGTAATTCAAGATATGAAAGGGATTCAGTGGTGTTTGGTGAAAGCGCGTTTATGTATTCGAGGAAAAAGGGTTTGTCCCGTTGGAAGCGATAATCTTTGCCCCATTGGCTGAGATTACTCATGGATCCTAAAAAGACTATGAATATGGCTGAATATATCCATGGATGATGCCATGGTCGTTTTTTGTGAAAGGCTTGACGGCTGACATAGCATGCGAGGACAGCATTCAGGACGATGGTAGCGAGTAGAACAAATGAGCCGCTCCAAAAGTTTAACGATAGAGTCAGGCGAAAGTAGCTTAGAGGTATTAATAAAGGGATTAGAAAAATTAGTTTGTCGGACAGTTTGAATCGGTTTGAATCAGGGGTGCTTTCAGCTTTTGGCGAAGCTGATTTGTTGCCTGATTCACTCATCGTCGAGGAGTTCTTTCAGGTGATACAAGAATTCGTGGGCTTCTTTAGGGGAGAGGGCGTCGGGGTCGGTGACGGTGAGTTCTTTTTCGATTTGAGTGGGTTCGTCGTTGGGGGCTTGGGTGCCGGGGCCAAAGAGGAACATTTGGGGATCGAGACCGAGGGCGGAGGTGTTGCCGGATTCGAGGTTGGTCATGATTTCGCGGGCGCGTTTCACGACGGCTTTGGGGAGGCCGGCGAGTTTGGCGACCTGGATGCCGTAGGAGTGGTCGGCACCGCCGTCGATGATTTGGTAGAGGAAGATGACTTTGCCGCCCCATTCGCGTACGGCGACGTTGACGTTTTTGGCGTGGGTGAGTTGGTTGCCGAGTTCGGTGAGTTCGTGGTAGTGGGTGGCGAAGAGGGTTTTGGCGCCAATGGTGTTGTGGATGTGTTCGGCGACGGACCAAGCGATGGAGATACCGTCGAAGGTGGAGGTGCCGCGCCCAATTTCATCAAGGACGAGTAGAGAACGTTCGGAGGCCGCGTTTAAGATGTTGGCCGTTTCGATCATTTCAACCATGAAGGTGGATTCACCGCGCACGAGGTTGTCGGAGGCGCCTACGCGGGTGAAGATGCGGTCGACCACGCCGATTTTGGCTTCGGTAGCGGGGACATAACATCCGATTTGAGCCATGAGCGTGATGAGGGCCACTTGGCGCAGGTAGGTCGATTTACCGGCCATGTTGGGTCCGGTAATGATGAGCATGGAGGCTTCATCGCGGTTTAGCTCGATGTCGTTGGGCACAAATTCGCTGGATTTCATGAGGTCTTCAACCACGGGATGGCGTCCGGCGCGGATGGCGAGGAGTTTGGAGTCGTCGATGTGGGGTTTGCAATAGTTTTTGGTGACGGAGGCGTCGGCGAAGGAAAGCAGGACGTCGATGGTAGCGAGGGCGTCGGCTGTTTCGTGGATGCGCTTGGCTTCACGGGCGACTTTTTCGCGGAGTTCGACGAAGAGGTCGTACTCAAGTTTGGTCATGCGTTCTTGAGCGTCGACAATTTCTTCTTCGCGTTGTTTGAGTTCGGGAATGATGTAACGTTCGGCGTTGACGAGGGTTTGCTTGCGTTCGAAATAGTCAGGCACCAGAGAGGTGTTGGCTTTGGAGACTTCGAGGTAATAGCCGAAGATTTTGTTGTAACCCACTTTGAGTTTAGGGATGCCGGTTTTTTCGCATTCGCGCACTTGCAATGCGGCGATCCATTCACGTCCGCCGGAAACGAGTTCGTGCAGGTGATCGAGTTCTTCGTTGTAGCCGGGCTTGAGTAGGCCGCCGTCCATGAGGGCTACGGGAGGCTCGTCTTGTACGGCTTCATCGATCCATTGGGTGACGTCGATCAAGGGGTCCATGGTGTCGCGTAGGTTGGTGAGTAGATCGGATTGTACGGTGGCCATGCATTCGAGAATGGATGGGAGTTGCGCGAGGGAACGACCAAGGGCTTTTACGTCACGCGCGTTTCCTGAGCGTGAGGTGATGCGGCCCAAGAGGCGTTCGAGATCGGCAATGGGTTTGAGCGCGTCTTTCATGCGCAAGCGCAATTCAGTTTGCGAAAAGTAGTCTTCGACCGCGTTGTGGCGTTGCTGTATTTCGTGGACATCGAGGAGCGGATGCAATATCCAATGGCGGAGTTTGCGCGCGCCCATATGAGTGTGGGTGCGGTCGAGAACGTGGAGTAAGGAGCCGCGCTTGCGCTTATCCGCGAGGGATTCGACGAGTTCGAGGTTGCGTTGGGTGGAGCCATCAAGAACTACATAACCCGAAGGGTTGTAGCGTCGAGGCATGCGGAGATGCGGGACGGCGTCGCGCTGGGTTTCTTGGACGTAGGAGAGAGTGGCGCCTGCGCATTGGAGGGCTTCTTTGGCGTCTTCGAGGCCGATGCCTTTGAGGGTGGAGAGGTCGAATTCGGTTTTGAGGACTTCGGTGGCGTAACTGGTGTCGAACTCATCGGTGTCGCGTGGGCGGAAGGATATGCCGTCGAATTGTTGGCGAAGGGTATCGAGGAATTCGTCGTCAATGTCTTTGGAGACCAGAACCTCGGCCGGGTTCATGCGAATGAGTTCATCCCATAATGTTTGCAAGCCGTGCTCGGGTTCTTGCGCGGTGAGGAATTCACCGGTGGAAACGTCGATAAAGGCGATGCCTGCAGCCGAGTCGTGTAAGACGATAGCACCGAGAAAATTGTTGGTCGTATTGTCAAGGAGTTCGGGTTCGGTGACGGTGCCGGGGGTGATGGTACGTACGATGCCGCGTTTGACGATGCCTTTGACGTCTTTGGGGTCTTCGAGCTGGTCGCATATGGCAACGGTGCGGCCTTCTTGGATGAGGCGGGCGACATAGCCATCGAGGGCTTTGACGGGGACGCCTGCCATCGGGATGCGGTTTTCTTTATTGTTGCCATCGCGTGAGGTGAGGGTGAGGCCGAGGAGGTCGGAGGCTTCTACGGCGTCGTCAAAGAAGAGTTCGTAGAAATCGCCCATGCGGAAAAAAAGCAGGGAGTCGCCGCCCTCTGCTTTTGCTTCGATGAATTGTTTGAGCATGGGGGTGAGTTTAGCATCCACCATGTCTTCTATTTTTGCCCATTCAGCCATAGGAGGGTCAGTATACTAAATGAGATGGGGGTGGGGAAAGTGTGGGGGAATTATTTAGATTATTGTGTATTTTTATTTATTTCTGGACCATAAAAATAGCATGACAGTGATGATTAGGATGAGTATTCCCAGGCCGAGATATGTAAACAAAACAGAACCAGCTGCCATAGGCATGAATGATCTGTAAAATACACTAGCTAGTAGAATGCAGGCTGTGATCCAAACTAACAAACGAAAGAGTTCAGATGTGTAGATCTGAAAATCGTGACCACAGTTTGGACATGCTTTAGCTGTAGGAGAACATGAGTGGTTGCAATGGTCACATAACCTTGAAGAATTTTTCCCCATAAAACATCTCCCAAATGAATTTAAATCTATCAGTTTATGATTATTATCATACTACTATTGAATAGACCAATCCCAATACCGCGCCGCCTGCGATGAGCCAGGTGTTATTTATTTCGGGATTTATCGATATCATTCAAGGTCTTTGAATATGTTCGTATTTTTCCGGCGTTACTACGTTTGGTTTGGTCATCCCAGTCTTTATCTTCCATTAGGCTAATATACCATCCGCCAGCCAATCCAGCGACTCCGTTTGGGTTTGGTTTATTTAAACGGAATAATTGAAGCTCTTCTTCGTGTGAATATTCAAAGGCTAGATACAGGTAATCTTGAAGTTTTTCTTTAGAAAACTTTGTGAATAGTGTAGGGAGATCAGCTTTAGGGTTTGATTTATGGTTTCGTTTTACCGATAGAACCAAGCTTGCCAGCTCGTAATATGCATGAGCGTTTTCTGGGACTATTTCTAAAATTTTAATGTATTGCTCAACTGATTTTTCAGCATAGTCCATATGTGCTTTGGGGCTAGTTTTGGGTAAATGAATTGATTTCCTTAATGTGTTCACACGTTCTTGAACGGCCAGTGCATATTTTTTTTATCTTCTGTAGTGTCTTGGTATTTCCCAACCCAGTCGCGGTCAATATCCTGTTTGGCCCAATAGGCAAAGAGTTTCTCTTGAGTTACTCTAGAATACGGGAATTTGTAAACATGGTATCTATGTTTGGTGGGATCTCGTTGCGGGGAGGTGTTTTCATGTACTTCAAGATACATTGTTGAACTCCAAGCGAGTGATATATATGCTCTGGCCAGCATAAAATGAACATCTACATCTTTGGGATGAGAGTCGAGATGGTTCGTGAGATCTATTATAACTTCTTCTGCAGATATGGGTATTAAGTTCCAAGTATTTGAATACGGCATTTCATATGGGGGTGCTGGCCTCGATTCTGCAACAGCAGATATGGATATGCACATCAAACAATATGAGAGTATTACCCACTTTTTAAATTCCATAATCTAACTCCCTAATTGAACATATTTAACTCACATAGTATCAGGTATGTCAATTTTGGGATTAAAAAACCATTGAATAGGCTAGTCCGAGTACCGCGCCGCCTGCGATGAGCCAGGTGTTATTAATTTTGAATTTGAAGATGAACACGGCTGACATGAGGGCGAGGATGATGGTGAAAGGGTCGCGGAGGCCGCTGATGCCAAGTTGCGCGGTGACGACAGCCATGAGTCCTAAGCTGGCGGCGTTGACTCCGTCAAGGAAAGCGCCGGCCCACATGGATTGGCGGATATAAGGCAGAATGCGGCCGCTGATGCCGACGAAAATAAAAGCGGGGAGGAAGATGCCGATGGTGGCGATGAGGGCGCCTTTGGGTCCGGACATGAGGAAACCGATAAAGGTGGCGGTGGTGAATAGGGGGCCAGGGGTCACTTGGCCGACGGCGACGGCGTCGACGAGTTGGTCTTGGGTGATCCATTGCCATTGGTCGACGAGTCCGGATTCGATGAAAGCAAGTAGGACGTAGCCTGAGCCGTAGAGGATGGAGCCGACTTTGGCGAAGAAGGCGAAGAGGGCCCATTCACTGTAGGGGTTTTCTCCGGTGGCTTGCCAGCCGGTGCCGAAGATGATGAGGGCGAGGATGGCGCTGCTGCCAAGGACGACGGTGGTGAGGCCTTTGGCGTGGGTTTTTGGACCGGCTTTGTATCCAGCTGCAAAGGCCATGACGGCGCCGGCGAAGATGAGCACTTCGAGTTCGCCAATCCCGAGGAAAGCGACGAGACCCATAAGTATGCCGAGTATTCCGAGGGCTTTGGTTTTAGCGGCCTTTTTCCAGAGCATCCAGAAAGCCTGCAAGATGATGATGAGAACAACGGGTTTGACGCCGAGGAGGATGCCTTCTGCCTGGGGGAGACTGCCGAATGTGACGTAAAGCCAAGCGCAGATGCATACGATGAAGGCGGCGGGGAGAATGAAGGCGAGTCCAGCGACCCACATACCGAGTGCACCGCAGCGACGATGGCCAACGTGGATGACCATTTCGGTGGAATTGGGACCGGGGATTAAATTGGTAATGCCGAGGAGGTCGAGGAATTCTTCGTGGCTGAGCCATTCGCGTTTCTCCACGACTTCTTGTTCAAGCATGGCAATATGGGCCGCGGGTCCACCGAATGCGGTGAAGCCGAGGCGTAGGCAGAGGCCAGCGAGTTCGGCAAGGGAGTTTTTTGGGGGAGGGGTATTTTCGCTCACACGTATTATCCTGTTTTGGGCTATCAATTAGGAGCAGTATACTCGATTTATGTTAAGAAATGACTAAAGTTTACTCCAAATGTCGTGCTATCTTCAGTATAATCCGAAAATATCTTTTGCTATACTTGTTGGTCTTCTAACACTTACATACCTAAGGATCTATTGTTTATGAATGTCCCTGCTGTCCTGCCATCTAAGCTTGACTGGAAAATGGTTGTTCTTTGTGCGTTTTCTCTCTCTATTGGCTGGGGGGTGCGAGGAAACTTTGGGCATGAATATGGCGCGATGCTACCGGGCTGTTTAACGGCTATTGCGATTTGTTTGATGTCGGGCCGGGAAGATTGGCGTGAACGAGTACATTACTTTGCGATGTTTGGGGCCTTGGGCTGGGGATTTGGTGGTTCGATATCGTATATGCAAGTGGTGGGCTATACGCATATGGGTTCAGTACCGGAAATTGTGTATGGATTTTTGATGCTCTTTTTTATTGGTTTTTTGTGGGGCGGCATGGGGGGTTTGGGAACGGCGTTACCAGCGGTAGTGGATAAGGAACGCTTGGTGGCCTTTTTTAAACCGCTGTGCTGGATTTTTGCGGCGTGGTTTGTGTTGAACATGGCCTTGCCGTTTATAAATGATTGGCAGAATCAGCATGCAAAAACGTGGAGTCGTCACGAGAGCCCGTTGTATTGGTTTGATGCGGATTGGATTCAGGCAGTGTCAGCCTTGATCGGGTTGTTTTTGTTTGATCTATGGGATCGTAGAAAAGAAGGGGGCACTATTTTTTTACATGCACCCTTGGTTTCATTATTGGCGGTTGTGGGTGGTGCCATTGGTTGGGGTATTCAAAAGGCCATTGATACAGCAGGGTTGAATGGGACTGTAAGTGCTCTATTTGTTCGTCGTCAAGGTGATTTGGAGTTGGCACGCAAGCAAGCAGAGGAACTTGCACTGACATCGGATAAAACGGCGGAGGTGATTTATGAAGAAATGTACAATAATTTCTTGATCAATTGGCCGCAATTCTTTTTGGATGCTCCGCAGACGGTGGGCATTATATTTGGTGTCTCCTTAGCATTGACAGTATACTTTTTTCTCTTTGGGAAATTTCGTTCTGGTGCATCCCTATTTGTTTATATGGCATCGGGCTGGTTGATCAGTTTTATTGTAATGCCAACATTATTGAACCTGCACATCACCCCGCCACGTGCGGATGATTGGGCTGGGATTACGGGGGTATTTATTGGGGCGTGTATTTGGTTGTGTCGTAATAAATTGGTGCCTGTGGTGTATGCAGGTTGTATTAGCGGGATAATTGGCGGGCTCGGATTTGCTGGAGCCACATGGCTGAAGTTGATGTTGATGGCGCCGGGGAATCCGCATCGTTTAGCGGGTGTGGATACGCCAGAAGCGAAGGCGAGCATTGAGACCTGGAATCATTGGCAGGGATCGAACTGGCATAGTTTTCTGGAACAAAGTTATGGGTTTATCAATGGGATTGCGATTGCGGTGGCGTTGGGCTTGTTGGCGATGCGGCTGCCTGCAGTGAAGAACACTACGGAGAAAGCGGGTCGTTGGACGGAGGTGTTTGCCGTTAGCTTTGTGTTGTTTTTTGTCACTCTTTTTAATGCGCGAAAAAATGTGCCGGAATGGATTAAGCGCAAATTGATTCCTGAAGAAATGCAAATTCCGCTCATTGATATTGAGCCTTGGAGTACCTGGCATTGGTATCACATATTCTGGTTGTTTGGTGCTTTTGCAGGAATCGCGTTGCTTGCACATCATGTGAAAAAAGAACGATTGGCTTTCATACCTGAATCTTGGCTGGGCAAAGGGCAGTTGCTTTACTTGGTCTTTGTTTGGTTGGTTTGTTTTTTTAATTTCGAACGAGCAATTTCGTACTTCGGAGCAGGACGCCTTCTAACTGAAGGGGTGATTACCATCAACACAGTATTTGTGACGATGATGATTTTGCTGTGGCCTCCGACTAAGACCCATAGAGTAGAAGGAGAGGACAAGCCTTATGGGGCTTCTTTCAAACGTATAGCGGTTGGTTTGTTGATCGCATTGGGTGTTACGGTAGGCGGGATGAGTTTTACAAAGCATATGGTATATGGCGATTCGTTTGCAGGGCATGCGGGAGAGAATTATCGCTTTGGACCTAAGGCGAATTGGCGTATAAAATCTATAGTATTGGGTGAGGATCATCGGTAGGCAGTCTTTCACTAAATGGATCGCAATATTCTATAATCGAATGATGGTGTTGACAGAAACTTGAAGGAGTTTTTTATGAAAACGGGTCCAGCCGCGATCAGTGACGGCAAGGGAAATTTTATTATTGAAGATGTCACCGTAAGTGACCCGCAGGTCGGAGAAATCTTGGTGCGGATGAAGGCCGCGGGTGTGTGTCATACCGATTTCGATAGTATGTCAGTGGGTGGTAAACAGATCATGGGCCATGAAGGCGCAGGGATAGTAGAAGCTGTAGGTCCCGAAGTAAATGAAGTTGAGCCGGGTGATCATGTGATATTGAATTGGGCGATTCCATGCGGAAGTTGCTTCCAATGCCAAGTGGGTAATCAGGTATTGTGTGAAGAACATCCAGAGGTAGGCCTTGAGCGTAGCACTCACGGAGGTAATCCCGTTGCGCGTATGTTTCGATTGGGCACCATGTCAGCCTATTCTGTTGTGCGTAAAGAAGCCGTAACTAAAATTGATCCAAGTATCCCCATGACTTCAGCCAGTATTGTAGGGTGTGGGGTCATGACGGGCGTGGGGTCTGTGTTTAATGCGGCAAAAGTGGAAGCGGGAACTTCGGTGGCGGTCTTGGGTACAGGGGGCGTAGGACTCAATGTGATTCAAGGTGCGCGCATATCCGGTGCATGGCCCATCATCGCGGTCGATGTGAATCCTGAGCGTTTAAAGATGGCGCTTGAGTATGGCGCGACGCATATGGTTCAAGCGGACAAAGATGATGAGGGGTTGTTAGGTGCTGCGGAAGAAGTGAAGTCTCTGACTGGTGGGCGAGGGGCAGACTATGCATTTGAATGTACAGCCGTTCCGGCATTGGGTGCAGCTCCATTGGCGATGGTACGCAATGCAGGTACAGCTGTTCAGGTGAGCGGGATAGAAGAAGACTTGACGATTGATATGAATTTGTTTGAATGGGATAAGGTGTACATCAATCCGCTATACGGAAAATGTAAACCCGCAATTGATTTTCCGCGATTATTAAACTTATATCAATCTGGTGAATTGAAATTGGATGAACTGGTCACGCGAACCTATAGTCTAAGTGATTTAGGGCAAGCGTTTGAAGATATGCACCAAGGCATTAATGCCAAAGGTGTATTGGTGTTTGATTAATGAAGGAATGTTCGATGTCTCGTTTTCCCACAATGGAATTATCCGAAGCGCAGTATGAGTCTGATGGACTTCGATTCATGACGGTGCGTAGTCCCGCATTGAATGGCCGCGGGGATATGACCATTTTTGTACCCAAGGGCTGTGAAGAAGCTACTGATATGCCCGTGAGCCTTTTATTGCATGGCGTTTATGGTAGCCATTGGGCATGGGCATTACGTGGAGGTGCGCATCGGGTCGCGCAACAGCTCATTGACGAGGGGACTATACAACCGATGGTCTTGGTCATGCCTTCGGATGGATTGCATGCGGATGGTTCGGGATATCTTCCGCTGGAATGGGCGAACTATGAGCAGTGGATCATGGAGGATGTCCGTGCTGCGGTTTGTGAAGGGATTCCGCAGATTGGAGAATTATCCAAATGGTTTATTGCTGGATTGTCGATGGGAGGATACGGAGCTTTACGCTTAGGGGCAAAGTATGCGGATCAATTTTTCGGCATTTCAGCGCACTCATCCATTACCCATTTCAACCAATTGTCTAAGTTCATAGAAGATTCCCTGGAAAGCTACGGCACTCAAGAAGCCGATGAAGTGGATGTAGTCTATTGGATGGAGAAAAATCAAAATGATTTGCCTCCATTGCGGTTCGATTGCGGTCGAGACGATGTGTTGATTGAAGAGAATCAAGCGTTGAACGATGCGTTAACAGAATTGGATATTCCGCATCGCTATCAGGAGTTTCCTGGTGAGCATAGTTGGGACTATTGGACTGAGCACCTTGAGGATACGCTACGCTTTTTTAATAGTCATTAAACTTAGTGTGTAAATATACAGCTAAAAAAAGCGGCTCTGTCATTGCTGACAGAGCCGCTTGTATTTCTAGGTGTTCTGGATAGAACGATGCTTACATCATTCCGCCCATGTCGCCACCGGCATCTCCGCCATCACTAGGCAGTTCTGCAATGAGAACTTCAGTGGTCAAGAGCAAACCGGATACGCTGGCAGCATTTTGCAATGCGGTGCGTGTCACTTTAGTTGGGTCAATGACACCGGCTTTCATCAGGTCTTCAAAACCACCAGTAGCAGCATTGTACCCTGTTGCGCCTTTTTTGCCTTTAACGTGTTGAACGACGGTAGAACCTTCGTCACCCGCGTTGGCAGCAAGTGTGCGCATTGGTGCTTCAACAGCACGTTGTACGATGGCCGCTCCGATGGCTTCGTCGCCTTCGAGTTTGATTTTATCCACAGCGCCTTGGCAACGGATTAGTGCAGTACCACCGCCAGGGACGATACCTTCTTCAACAGCAGCGCGTGTAGCGTGCAGAGCATCTTCTACGCGTGCTTTCTTTTCTTTCATTTCAATTTCGGTTGCAGCACCGACGTTGATCACAGCAACACCGCCAGCCAATTTAGCCAGACGCTCTTGCAATTTTTCGCGGTCATAATCGGAAGTAGTGGCTTCGATTTGACGACGGATCAAATTGATACGACCCATGATGTCTGCGCTTTTACCAGCACCTTCAACGATGGTTGTATTGTCTTTATCGGTGATAACGCGTTTAGCACGACCAAGGTCAGCCAAGGTAAGGCTTTCCAAGCTGCGGCCGAGATCTTCAGTGATAGCAAGGCCACCAGTGAGGATTGCGATGTCTTCAATCATGGCTTTACGACGGTCACCAAAACCTGGCGCTTTCACTGCGTTAACAGAGAATGTACCGCGGATTTTGTTGACTACGAGAGTTGCGAGTGCTTCACCTTCAACGTCTTCAGCGATGATCATCAGCGGTTTACCGGCTTTGGCAACTTGCTCAAGCAATGGTAAGAGATCTTTAAGATTGCTGATTTTCTTTTCGTGAATCAGGATGTAAGCATCTTCGAGGCTTACTTCCATGGTGTCGTTATCGGTTACGAAATAAGGAGACAGGTAGCCTTTGTCGAATTGCATACCTTCTACTACGTCGAGAGTGGTTTCGATACCGTTGGCTTCTTCAACAGTAATGGTTCCGTCATTCCCTACTTTTTCCATTGCATCGGCAATGATGGTTCCAATTTCTTCATCGCTGTTTGCGGAGATGGAAGCAACATTTTGGATAACAGAGCGGTCATCACGTACTTGCTTGCTCATTTTGAACAAAGATTCAACGATAGCATCAGACGCAGCATCAATACCGCGTTTGATGGACATAGGGTTAGCACCAGCTGTTACGTTACGCAAGCCTTCTTTATAGATGGCTTCAGCCAATACGGTCGCTGTAGTGGTACCGTCACCGGCAACGTCGGAAGTTTTAGAAGCCACTTCCTTCACCATTTGTGCGCCCATGTTTTCATATTTATCTTCGAGTTCGATTTCCTTGGCTACAGACACACCGTCTTTCGTAACTGTTGGAGAACCCCATTTTTTATCCAGCACAACATTACGACCTTTAGGTCCCAAAGTGGCTTTTACAGCGCGGCTCAGCTTCGTAACGCCGTTCAAGACGCCACGGCGTGCATCTTCGCCGAATTCAATTTGTTTTGCCATTGTTATAATCCTTCGATTGTAGTTCGATTAAACGAATTGCGTGAGGGGTGAATTAGTCGATGATTGCTAAAACGTCGTCTTCGCGCATGATGATCAATTCTTGACCGTCAATCTTAACTTCGGTTCCAGCATATTTACCCATAAGGATGCGGTCGCCTTTTTTGATTTCCAACTTTTGTTGCTTACCGTTGTCATCGATACGGCCTTTACCAACAGCAACCACTTTACCTTCTTGTGGTTTTTCTTTTGCGGAGTCAGGGATAATGATTCCACCGGAAACGGTTTCAGCTGCTTCTTCACGTTTGACCAGGATGCGATCGCCTAATGGACGAATCTTCATAGTACTTTCCTTTCGTGTTACCTGCGTAGTGCGGGTATCGAGTTAATAATCAATTGGCGCGGGTTTGCCATTATGGCACAAAAAGTTTTCGCGCACGGAGAGTATATTAGCAAAATAAAATGTAGGTTTCAAGATGCTAGGTGAAAAACAAAGTTTCATTACTGCCAAAATGGCAAAATATTGTCACTTCAATCAATAGAGTGCTAGGTGTGGGTTGGGAAATCGGCCGTATACGAAAATGGCGTGTAACGAGGTGTTTTTAATGGAATTATAAGCAGTTTTAACATGTTTATAGCTGGAAAATTGCCCTAAATCCTTGATTTTAAAGGAGTATAATGGCATAGTAATGCTTAGAATTAAATTAATTAACATGTTAACCCTTTTGGCCTCATTTTTTGAGTTACGAATAGTTAGAAAGATATATCATCCCTATGGAATCAGATGAATTAGAGCCCGGTGGGCATCATTTTGACCAAATGGAAGCCGATGCTGTGTGTAGTCAATGTCACACAGTTAATGATGAAGGCACCTTGTTGTGTAAGGCCTGTGGAAATAATTTACGTGAACAGCGTGCTCAACGGATTGCACAAGCAGCCGGGGGGGAATACATTACGCCCCGTAAAAATCCTGCACAATTGCTAACGGGCCTATTAGTAGTCTTTGGAATTTTGGCTATTTTCTATGTTGTTTTTAATCTTCAAAAATTTGAAAACATGATGCTCGATTCTATTTCGAGTCAAGTGGATCCTGCCGACCAAGATCTTTGGGAGGGAACTTATGCCAATCTATATGAAGAGATGCTGACCGATATTGAGCAGAATCCAACATCTACAAGTGTACGAAGAATAAGCCTGAAATCTCCTTTATCTGAAACAATTTATACGGGTCGATATTTGATTATCCCATCGGGACGATCCAATACCAGTGATAATGTTGTTGGGGAAGCGCAGTTGGAACGCCAAGGCGATCGAGTACACTTTGTATATTTGTCTGATGAAAAATTCCGAATTGTGAATGAAGCACGTGGCTTTACCGATCTGGAAATTGATGAAGAATCAGGAGAATTGTCCAATCCGCGTGTTCTAGACACAGCAGAGCTCTACACTAATGGTGAATACTTTTTTGCCAATGGGGCATCAGCACCCAGACCAGCTGGGGGGCATAAACTTTTTGTGACGCATAGTGGCACAAATACGCAACTCGAATTTAAAGCATTCCGTGTGAATAATTAATATTCACTGTAAACCTGACTTAAGAATTTTCCCCTATTATGGCATCCGGATTTTTTTCTAAACTTAAAGAACGTCTTGGTAAAACCCGCTCTGGGTTGGTTGACAATGTGCGCTCGATTTTTCAGGGCCACTCAAAACTTGATGAGTCCTTATATGAAGATCTCGAAGAGGTATTAATTCAAGCTGACATCGGTGTTGATACAGCTTTGGCTATTGTTGAGCAAATGCGTACTGAAGCCAAAGCTCAAAAGATGTCTGAACCAGAACAATTGATGGGTGTGCTTAAGCAGCATTTAATTGAGATTTTAGAACAAGGGGATAAATCCCTGAGTTGGGAAAATCATGAAGGTACACACATTACCTTGGTTGCTGGGGTCAATGGTGCAGGCAAAACCACCACTATCGGGAAATTATCCTCCAAGCTAAAAGCCGAGGGAAAATCGGTATTGCTGGGGGCCGCAGATACTTTTCGTGCAGCAGCAGTTGAGCAGTTGGTCGCTTGGAGCGAACGTGCAGGAGTACCTATCATTAAGCACCAAGAAGGGGCTGACCCCGCAGCAGTAGCATATGACACTACAGAAGCCGCAATTGCGCGAAACGTAGATAATGTTATAATAGATACAGCAGGGCGTTTGCATACTAAAGTTAACCTTATGGAAGAGCTGGGGAAAATCCAGCGAGTTATCCAAAAAAAGGTGCCAGATGCCCCACATGAAGTGTTATTGGTATTGGATGCTACAACAGGTCAAAATGGCCTGCAGCAGGCTATTCAGTTTACAAAAATCGTGCCTGTAACGGGTGTGGTTCTCACTAAATTGGATGGGACCGCTAAAGGTGGAATAGCAGTAGCTATTCAGAAACAGCTGAAAATACCGATAAAATATATTGGTGT
>CALLLL010000258.1 GCA_938082445.1 uncultured bacterium | reverse complement strand
TTTCCATAAATCGCCTGTTACTGAACTTTCTCCCACACGTTCCTTATACCGCAAAGGAATTTGGACTGAGGGGATTTTGTTCTGATAACTCAAGATCATCATTTCTGGGCCAAAGAAATTGGAATTGACTCTGAATTGAGGATTTAATAGATCTAAAGCCTCTCTATTGATGAGGCGAAAGGTGCAGCCAACATCGGAAAGTGAATTGGTATTGAACAAGATTTCCAAGAGCTTGGCTGTAGCCCAGTTACCCACTTGCAGAAATCGACCCATATTGGCGCCTTTCCAAATAAATTCACTTACTGTTCGTGAACCATAAACAATCCCGACATCACCCGCATAGGAAAGCAATTTATAAATATCATCGGCTAAAAAAGTATCATCCGGTTCACAAACCACCACCATGTCGCCTGTGGCTTTATCAAATCCGCAGCGAATTGCTGCGCCATAGCCCTGTATCGGCTCATGATATTCGACGGCATTGGTTGGGGCGACTTCTTCGGAAGTGCCTTCAGTAGCGTTGTTGTTGATGACGATTAACTCATCGACAATCCCTAATTCATCAAAATCGTTTATGACCTTGCGAATGGAGTCTTTTTCGTTATACGTTGGGAAAATGACAGATATGGTTTTACCGTTATACATTATACGAATTTCTATGGTAATCAGTGAGTATTTACGCTGATATTAGGGCTTCTCAGGACATCTATTATGCCCTTTGCCGGGTTTTTATTCAACTAGTCATTCATAACCAAAGCTTGTGACTTCAAATATAGAGCCGTTAGAATATACTTATATTGTTAATTGATGATTGTATTGCTGAAAGGGGCCACGAATGAGACAATTCGTCTTACCAGTTTCTATCATAATCCTAATTGTATTATTAGCACTTGATTTGCTTTTGCGGCTTAGCGAGCCGCAAGGTGTGATCGAATCTGAATATGCGACTTCTCCAGAGATTCTTGAATATGAAGGAAATGTGGCAGATTCTGAGTCCAATGAATATACCCAATTGGTTTCCACTCCATCAGAAGAATTAAGCCAAAGAGATAGCGCAGCCTTAGAAGACTTGAGTTTTGATGCAGAAGATCGCACTATTGAATTGTTTGAAACATTGTCGCCTTCAGTGGTCAATATAACCACTATGGCTCATATGCGCGATTCGTTTCGCATGCGCGTGCAAGAAGTTGCTAGAGGTGCAGGCTCAGGATTTATTTGGTCTTCAGAAGGTTATATTGTCACTAATTTTCATGTCATAAAAGATGCAAACGCGGCAAAAGTTACCTTGACCGACGGGAGTACGTGGGATGCGCAATTGGTGGGTGCAGAACCGGATAAAGATTTGGCCATCCTTAAAATTGATGCACCAGAAGAGTTATTACCCGGTATACGCGTTGGCCGTTCACGAAATTTGAAAGTGGGGCAAAGTGTGATGGCTATTGGTAATCCGTTTGGCTTGGATCAAACCTTAACAACTGGTGTTATCAGCGGATTAGGTCGTGAAATTGAATCCGTTTCGCGTCGCCCCATATCCGGTGTAATTCAAACCGATGCCGCTATTAACCCAGGCAACTCTGGCGGACCGTTGTTGGATAGCTCAGGCCGTGTCATCGGTATCAATACGGCTATATTTAGTCCATCAGGAGCCTATGCGGGAATCGGTTTTGCAGTGCCTATAGACATCATAAAGCGTATGGTCCCACAAATCATCGAATTTGGAGAAGTTCGACGCGTGGGGATGGGGGTTGTGCTGATGGAAGATCATTTGGCTCGCCGATATGGTATCAGCGGTGTTATTATCCGAAACATTACGCCCGATGGCCCTGCTCATAAGGCAAGTCTAAAGCCGGTACAAGTAAATCGCCGTGGTCGGCTTATTCTAGGTGATGTAATAGTCGGTATAAATCAAGAGCGCGTGAACGACAGCAATGATTTATACCGAATCATGGATGGTCGTAGTGCTGGAGACCAAGTAAATGTAAATGTAATACGCGACGGTAGGGAACGTACCGTTAAGGTTGTTTTGGAGATATTGTAAAAATAGCCTCGCTATTCAAGTGAATAGCGAGGCTAGATACTATATTTTTGTAAAGATTCTACTTAACAACTAAGTTAACCATTTTCCCTGGAATGATGATTTCTTTCACCACCGTTTTACCTTCGAGGTTTGGAGCTACTTTTTCATCAGCCTTGGCGATTTCAGATATTGTGGCTTGGTCTGCATCGGCCGGTACTGTTATTCGGCCGCGCATTTTCCCGTTAACCTGGACCGGCATCTCGATGGAGTTTTCTACTAACAAGGATTCATCGTAACTAGGCCATGGAGCATAGGCGAGAGTATTACTATGGCCTAAACGCTCCCAGAGTTCTTCAGCCATGTGTGGCGCAAATGGCGCCAATAAAAGGACAAATGCTTCAGCATCGGACTGTACCAAGCTATCCTCTTTAAGCGCTGCGTTGACAAATTCCATCATGCGAGCAATCGCGGTATTGAATAAGTAGTTCTCAATATCATGCGTGACCGCTTTAATCGTTTTATGAAGTACTTTTGTCAGTTCATCAGAGCTGCTAGACGCTTGTAAGCGCACTTGAAGCGCATTGTCTTCTGTAATAAATAATCCCCATGCACGGCGCAAGAAACGGTTAACCCCTTGAACACCTTCATCGGTCCACGGTTTGTCGCGATCCAATGGTCCCATGAACATTTCATATAAGCGCATAGAATCGGCGCCATAGGCTTTGATGACGTCATCCGGGTTTACGACGTTGTATCGAGACTTTGACATTTTCTCAATCTGTGTATGCACGGGAGTGTTGTTAGATTTCGTGACCCAATTTTGACCATCCTGCTGTACTTGATCGGGGTAGTGGTACTTGCCCTGTTCATCTTTATACGAATGCGCCAAGATCATTCCTTGGTTGTATAATTTTTGAAAAGGCTCATTGGTAGATACATAGCCTGCATCGTACAGAACCTTATGCCAAAAGCGTGAATACAATAAGTGTAAGACTGCATGCTCGGCACCACCGACATATAAATCAACTGGCATCCAATATTCTTCGGCTTCTTTGGACCATGCCATATCGTCATTGGTGGGATCGCAAAAGCGTAAGAAATACCAGCAGGAACCGGCCCACTGTGGCATGGTGTTCGAGTTACGCTTTGCAGCTTGACCGGTTTCTTCATCAACCGTGTTGACCCAATCGGTCGCACGAGCCAAAGGCGGTTGTCCATCATCAGCAGGTTTGTATTCGTCCATCTCGGGCAAGAGAATGGGTAAATCTTTCAGCGGTACCGTTTTTACAGTACCGTCTTCCAATTCAACTAAGGGGAAAGGTTCACCCCAGTAGCGTTGGCGAGCAAATAACCAATCACGTAATTTATAGTTTATCGTGCCTTTACCCACGCCTTGTTCTTCCAACCAAGCGTTCATCTTCGTTTTTGCCGCCGGTACATCCAATCCATCAATAAATCCGGAGTTTATTAATTTCCCGTTGCCAGTAAAGGCTTTCTCGGAAATATCACCGCCTTCAATCACTTGAATGATAGGAATATCAAATTTCTTCGCAAAATCATAATCGCGTTGGTCGTGCGCAGGTACTGCCATGATTGCACCGTAGCCGTATTCCGCCAACACATAATCCGCTACCCAGATAGGGACTTTTTCACCATTCACTGTGTTTACTGCGTATGCGCCAGTAAACACACCGCTTTTTTCGTCGCCTTCTTTCATGCGATCGCGTGAACTTAATTTTCCTGCTTCTTCGGCATAGGCTTCAACTGCTGCACGTTGTTCGTCAGTTACGATGTGATCGACAAGAGAATGCTCAGGTGCCAATACGCAATAGGTCGCACCAAATAAAGTGTCGGGACGGGTCGTGAAAATTAAGAATTCATGATTGGAATCAGCTACTTTAAAAGTAACATCAGCACCTTCGCTGCGTCCTATCCAGTCGCGTTGCATAGTTTTTATGCCTTCTGGCCAATCAACTTCATCCAAATCGTTGATAAGACGCTCAGCATAGGCGGTTATCTTGAGCATCCACTGTTTCATAGGACGCTTTTCCACTGGATCGCCTGTATCTACATATTTACCGTCTTTGACTTCTTCGTTCGCCAAAACAGTGCCAAGCGCTGGACAGAAGTTCACTGCTACTTCCTGCTCATAGGCCAAGCCTTGTTCGTGTAATATTTTGAAAATCCATTGTGTCCATTTCACATATTTGGAATCGGTGGTGTTGATTTCACGATCCCAGTCGTAGGACAACCCCAATTCTTGGATTTGACGACGGAAGGTGTCGCAATTTTTATTTGTAATAATGGCTGGGTGTTCCCCTGTACGCATAGCATGGCGCTCAGCAGGCAATCCAAAAGCATCCCAGCCCATTGGGTGAAGAACATTGAATCCCTTCATGCGTTTATAACGCGAAACGATATCGGTCGCTGTATAGCCCTCGGGGTGGCCTACATGAAGACCGTCGCCGGATGGATAGGGGAACATGTCCAAGACGTAATATTTTTCTTTATTGTGATCGATTTCGGCCTTAAAGGTTTTATTCTCTAACCAATAATCCTGCCATTTTTTCTCGATTTTTCTGGGATCATACATACCCGAACTCATATATCGTGCTCCTTAACTGCTTTGCAGTTAGTCAATATTGCTGTGAAAGTCCGAAACTATAGCATATTTCAGTGCTTAGGCGCATCTGTATGAGCCATTATATATGCATTTTTATTAAGTTATACGAAAATATGCGCATTTCTCATTTGTGTTATTTGGATTTAGGTGGTAAGTTTTAATAGCTAAAGAAAGTAAAGCACAAAGGAGGTATAATATGTATAAAGCTTATCTGGTAACTACTTTTTTATCATGTATCGTGTTGTTAACTATGTTGGCAGTAAATCCTGTCTAATTAACTCATGAATAGCAAATGTATATCTTCAATCGAAACGGTTCTGTTCGATTAAAGATGATAATTAAAGAAAGTTCAGTCAATTAACATAAAGATAATTGACTACCCAAAATTGGGGGCACTTGAATATACTTAGTAGTCAGGGGGACTGCTAAGTATTTAAGTTTAATTTCAGAGCATATCGTTTCTGAACCGTCTAATTTCCTGCCGCGCATACTTTTTATCCTGTTGAGTTCTTCAATATGGACTGGTATGTACTATCTTTCAATCTAGGATAAACTGTCGTATCGCTTGACTGGACCTTTCAAGGGGTAAAGTCCAGTCGTCTTACCGTTCTTGGGGTATACGATCTATGCATACCATAACTTTCGTGCACAATAATAGTGGATTCGTTTTATTAGGGTAATTTTGGTATTTTAGAAATTACTTTTAACAAATTTTAGTGCAATCTATTTCTGTTAATTTTGATTGGAAATATCATGAATTCATTATCGAAAAAGTTGTTTCTATTTGTATTGTTGTTTTTCTGTGTGTCCAGTGTTTATGCGGACTCAACTCTCCCTGAAGTCGATTGGCGACTTGTAGCTAAGTCTCATTTCATAGTGGAAGGGAAAATAGATGTCCCTGTGCAGGAAATAGAACATTCTACTTCTTTGAAGAAGAATAAATATATCACTATTGCTGCAACAGTGGAGGCTGTACATAAAGGTGAAAAGGTTCCCAAAAACATAGAAGTATCTTTTTATACAAAAGATGCAAGTTATAAACCTTCAATAACGTATTTAACTAAACTGAACGGGGCACATGTACTAATGTATCTTGTTAAAATGCATGGGAAATATTATTTTAGTCGAGACAACCGTGCTCTTATA
>CALLLL010000257.1 GCA_938082445.1 uncultured bacterium | reverse complement strand
CGATCCCTCAATAATTGATTGGCAGCAACCCCACCAGCCACAATCAATCGTGGCGCATTGGTTTGTTCTATCGCCTGCTTGGTTTTGATGACCAAGCTATCCACAGCAGCCCATTGGAAGCTGGCAGCAACATCGGCTATGGGTGTTTCCGGGTTTCGTTGACGTTCATACAATACCGCTGTTTTCAAGCCACTATAGCTAAATTCAAGATTGTCTGTATTGGCAAAGGCACGTGGAAAGCGAATCGCCTTGGGATCGCCATCGTATGCCGCTTTCTGAATACTTGGTCCACCAGGATAGGGGAGATCCAATAATCTTGCGACTTTATCAAATGATTCACCCACTGCGTCGTCACGGGTTGTGCCCAATACTTTATAATCATGCGCTTCATTGCACTGAATTAATTGAGTATGGCCACCACTTACCACCAATACGAGACAAGGGAATTGTGGTGGGTCACCTTGCAGAAAGGCCGAAAAAATATGACCTTCAATATGATGAATGGGGATCGCGGGTAAATTTCTGGCCATGGCAAATGCCTTAGCAAAATTTGCGCCTACCAAAAGCGATCCCATTAAGCCTGGACCATTGGTATAGGCAACGGCATCGATGGGTTGATCAATTTTGTCCAATGCATGATCCACCATCTGAGAAATCACCGTGGTATGCATACGCGAAGCAATTTCTGGGACAACGCCACCAAAAGTCGCATGCACATCAATTTGCGATGAAATGTCGTTCACCAATATTTTGCAACCATCTTCAACAATACCAATACCGGTATCATCACATGATGATTCAATACCTAAAATAGTCTTCATTGTACAATCTCCGAAGCATGCACCAATTCTATACCGCGCGCTTCTAACGTAGGGATAAGTTCAGCCAAAACAGTGGCTGTTGTAACTTTGAAATGGCAAATTGCTATGGCATCACCTTCAGCCAAAGCCAGTTCAACTACCTGATTAAAACGCTTTCGTATCTCTTGGATTTGAGCTTCTTCATTTTCTTGCTTATTGTCTAAAAATAAATCGTTTTTCGCCGTTGGAATATCAAAACTTTTTGCAATATCAAATGCCTTTGTCCCTGATGCAGTCTTGCTATCAATAAAGAACAGGCCGCTATCCTTTATGCTATCGATAAATAAGGCCATGGCTTTCGGGTCTGCTGTGAATTTAGACCCTGTGTGATTATTGATACCTTTCGCCTGAGGAACCTGTTTTAACGCTTTAGTCGTCAATGAAGTAATCGTATCTTCATTCATGTTGGTATCCAATTGACCCTCATGGACGTTTTTCTTATTGGTATTTTCCATCGGCATATGCAACATGACTTCAAAGCCCTTTTCATGGGCTTTTTTCGCCAATGATTCCGTATGGGGCGTATAGGGCAATATAGACAATGTTAGCTTGGGATCGAGTGCTAAAATAAGATCTTCTTGATCACCCCCATAGCCACCATCATCCACGATGATCACCAACTTTGCTTTTGGTTCTTTAACTTCAGGTGGTAATAATGATGGGGGAGAAGCTTCTGCGGGAAATGGACTTCGTGCCAATTCAATATCATCCACTTCGTCCATATCAATTGGATCAAGAGCGGGAATTGTATCGGTTTGTTTATTCTCTGGTGGAGGTTGCCATCCTTTGGGAGTCTCGACAATTGATTCAGGCTTTAATGGAACAGGAAAGTCAGGTTCTTCCAAAGTGGGTGTTTTAGTATTAAACCCTTTTGTACTGAGCGAAGTTGCCGCGAAACCCGGTAAACGCGCTTCAATGAATTCTATAGTCGCTATGGGAAACATGTCATAGGAAATGCTGATGCCCCGATGCTTATTGGACTCGAGTATATCTTTAACGACCAAAGCATGACCGATCATTTTCTGGCCCAATAGTCGTTCAATGGTTTCGGATTGTACCCCTGGTGATAAATGAACGGTATAGCTGTTTCGGTAATAATGAGCTTGAGGAGAAATGATTCTTCGGGGTTGTTGTTTTTGAATTTGTTCAGGCGAGATTTGGTGATCCCTCAAAAACAACTCCATGGAGATAGCGGTTTCTTCAGAAAGTCTATACAGGTCCAATGGTCTTGATTTTAAATGTTGGCCAATTAATAAAGTGGATACCACTAAGAGTGCTGTACACGCAACAACACCGAGCAATACAGGCAACCACGCATGAGGCATTTCACGGCGTTCTAATGGAATTTCTTCCACGACTTCTTCGGTTGTTTCTTCACTCATCTATACATCCACCCATTCGACAGGCTCTACACGTTGACCTAAAAATGCTTCTCCAATACGGTTGAACTTATCGGGATCATCGCTTACCAAAAATTCATGAATTCCGAGTTCATTGGAGTCTGCCAATGCATCCATTGCATTTAATGTTTCATGCACTACACGAGCCGTTTCTTTTGCGCTATCCACCAATCTAACATCTTTGCCTACAACCTCTTGAATTGTGTTGGTTAATAATGGATAGTGTGTACAACCCAGTACCAAAGTGTCAATGTTATGGATGGCATACTCTTCCAAATATGCCTGAGCAATTTGTCTGGGCACTTCACCCTCTAACCAACCTTCCTCAGCCAATGGCACAAACATGGGGCAGGCCTTCGTATGAACCTGAGCACTTGGATCAAGTGAACGAATGGCTTGGGGATATATTTCGCTCGATATGGTTCCTTCTGTTGCAATAACGCCAATGGATTTGGTCTGTGTTACATCCACGGCGGCTTGTGCTCCAGGATTCACGACCCCCAATACAGGAATTGAATATTCCTCCTGTAAGATAGGAATCGCATGAGCTGAGGCAGTATTACAGGCTATCACCAGCAATTTCACACCACGCTCCATGAGAATTTTTGAACATGTTTGTGCATAACGAATGACCGTATCTGGTGATTTTGTTCCATATGGAACACGAGCTGTATCACCCAAGTAGATGATGGATTCATTCGGCATGCGTTTCATGATGGCTTTTGCTACAGTTAATCCGCCTACACCAGAGTCGAATATACCAATCGAGCCTTCAAAATTACTCGGCATCAACAATACCACCAGCACTGGATTCCATAGCCAGATTTACCGAATCACTCAAGTCATAGTGGGCAGGGAATGTGCCTTGGTAAGGTGAGCCCTCAAATAAGAATCGCACAGACGAAACACCGCGATCATTTTTACCTTTAAGTGCCGATTGACTTAAGGTCTTATATATACCTTGAACCAAGAGCATGTCACTGGAAGCACTTTGAATATGCCCTGTTTCAATATCGCGTGAAAAGTCGATGACTAACTCATTATTCTCAAGCAAATACATGGCACGTATACGGGTTTGTGAGGAAAGGATGGGGGACAAGCCTTTATTAGAAGGACCAGCGATCAACGCATCCAATGCAATTCGGCAATTATCGACGGTATTTTGCGTTAAAGCAAGGCGCTGAATTTTCGGAACCAATTTAGTTTCACTTGATGCTGCAAAGAAGAGATTGACTTCCACCGTTTTTTTGGGCTCATCTGTAATTGTTTCTGATTCAGAACTGGAAGAGGGTGAAATAGTAGCGACATCAACTTGAGGAACATTCTCCTCATATTGACGCATTTTAAACATGAGCATCCCTACAACACATACCAAGATTAATGTGATCATCCCCCAAGTACTTAACATGGCAATTCGAAGAATATTTTTTGGATTTGTTTCATTCATGGCGAAAACTACTCATTAATCGATTCATTAGTTAAGGTTTGATTGCTAAGTGTATTGGAATCAAGCGTAAGTGATTCGCTTTTCAAAATGGCATAAATGCCCTGAACGATTCCTGTAGCTAATTTATCTTGGTAAACACCATCATTTAATGAAACTTCATCATTAACATTGGTAATACATCCCAGCTCAATCATGCACGCAGGAGCATCAACAGATTTAAACAGGCTGTTGGGGATAGCGAATAAACCACGGTTGGGTGAATTGGTCGCAGCGATTAACTCTGTACTTAATTTTCGAGAAAACAAACGGCTCACCGCAGAATAGCTGGTTGCATATTTCCCAGTAGTGATCGAATTGCGAGGACGTGTTGGTTTGGAGGGATACATAAAAGCCAGTCCTTGGGCTTCTGGTGAGAATGCACCCCCAACATGCAACGATATCAGTAGATTCGCACGGGATTGTAAAAATATAGCTACGCGTTGCTGATCACTTAAATACACATCTTCTTTACGCGTTTGAACTACTGTTATTGAAGTGTCTTCTGCTAATTGGGCCGCTACACGATTGGCCACAGCCAATACGATATCTTTCTCTAAGGTACCTGCTTCGCCACTCAACCCCGTATTATAGCCACCATGGCCAGCATCCAGTATGATGACTTTAATATCCGAAGTGCTAAAGTTCTTTACTTCTGTAGGGGCGGGTAACTCTTCCAATGCTGGTGCCACTTCCTCGGCCATTGGTAGTGCAGGGGGGGCTTCACCGGATGACCCTGCTTGTTCTGGCACCAGAGTTAACTGGAAAGCATTTCTGAAAAAAACCGGAGCATCAACCCGTGAAATAAACACACCTTCATTATTCTTGACTACTTTATGGGTTAAGGAGAATAAACTGAGTGCACTTACTCTATTGTCATTTAAGCTAACCCAAGCGGTCGTACCTGCTAAATCCACACGCATTCTTCGTGGTTGAATGGTATGTGCTCCACCCAAGGCCTTTGTAATTGCCGGCAGGGATATATAATCCATCCCATTGATTTTGACAATTGTATACGGGACACTGCGTGATTGCTGCTGTGAATCCATCACTTTGAAGCTGGCTTGTTGAGCCACTGCATGTATAGAGATAACGAATAGAAGGAGTGTACTTACTATTGTTACAGAACTTCGATAAAGAGGGGTCAACTTGAGCTCCACATTAAGGGTTGGTGCGACTGGGCATTTGGTTTACTAGCGGATTGTCGTCAAATGTGTTGGTCGTATTTGAGCGTTCCATAGTGAAAAATAAAACGATCACTAGCAAAACAAAAAATGCAATAACGCCTATCATACCTTTTTTTTCTTTTGATGTCATAGTATTTCATACCTCCATGTACTGAATACCTAAAAACCGATGAAAGTTCAATCAACGATTGCGTTTACTATTTAATACCTCATGGACACTCGAGCCCTTGAGGCGGTTGTTTTGTTGTTCAACTTCCATATCTTTTCTGGTAGCCATCATTTTTAAATTGAGTTTACCTAAACAATCTTGACATAAGCGCTTAGTAGAACTAATTGCGGGTGCACCGCATTGGCCGCATGTGAACGACGATGCATCTAAGTCCGCCGATAATGTGGCAATATTGCCGTTTTCGATCATCCTGTTTACACAGTTAATGTCTACACCTGTTGCCTTGGAGACAACAAGAGCATCCGCCCCCTCATTTTCAGCAACATATTTACGAATGGTTTCAAAATCATCCTGTTCAGCGGGCATACAATCTCCACAAACAGGATTTTCCATTTTATTAAATAGCTTTTTACAACGTACACATTTAGTTAACGGCACGATCA
>CALLLL010000256.1 GCA_938082445.1 uncultured bacterium | reverse complement strand
TGTGTATGCGGAGTACAAATAGATGTCCCGCATTCACGACAAACCGCAGAGCATGATTTACAGACCAATGTCTGGCACTCATGACACGAAACGATCGCGAACTCTTCTTTACACAATGTACACTTGACTGAAGTAGACATACTGCCCTCGAAGTTGTTATCTGACCACACTTTACCAAAATTCTTAGCTGAGTCCAAGTGATTTTGTATCCAAAGAGTATGATTTTCCAAATTCTGGGCAAACCTTTGACTTAACAGTCGTTACAGCGATACAATACGGACTTTCGTTTACGGCATGAATTAACTTCATGCATTACACACCGAATTCAAGAAAGAGAGCGTTTTTCGTGGAAAACATTGTTAGTTTATGCAAACGTCGTGGTTTTATCTTCCAATCTAGCGGTATTTATGGCGGTATTAACGGTTGTTGGGACTTTGGTCCATTGGGCGTTGAACTTAAACGCAATTTAAAAGAGGACTGGTGGTATAATTTTGTTGGTCAACGCGACGACATTGTGGGCCTCGACGCGAGTATCATTATGCACCCTAAAGTATGGGAAGCGAGTGGACACCTGGATGAATTCCACGATATGCTCGTAGACTGTAAAGAGTGCAAAAAACGATTCCGTGAAGACCACCTCGAAACTGAAGTATGCCCCGATTGTGGGGGTGAGTTTACCGAGCCTCGCACTTTCAATATGATGCTTAAAACCCGATTAGGTGCGAATGACGCTACTGCTGTAGAAACCTACTTACGCCCCGAAACGTGCCAAGCTATCTTTGCAAACTTTAAAGAAGTATATACCTCGTCGCGTATGCAAGTACCATTTGGTATTGCCCAAGTTGGTAAAGCCTTCCGTAACGAAATTAATCCACGTAACTTTATTTTCCGTAGCCGTGAGTTTGAGCAAATGGAAATCGAATTCTTCTGTAAGGCTGAAGATGAAGATAAATTTTTTGAAGAATGGAAGACTCATATTTGGCAATGGTATCTAGATATCGGTTTGGATGAAGATAAAATGCGTTGGTACAGCCATCCGCAAGAATCATTGTCTCATTATTCCAGTCGTACAGAAGATGTCGAATATGAATTCCCATTTGGTTGGGGAGAATTACAGGGCTTGGCAAATCGGGGTAACTTTGACCTTACACAACACACCAAGTTTTCTGGAAAAGATCTTTCCTATTTCGATCCTCAAACCAATGAGCGCTTTATGCCCTCCGTGATTGAACCCTCTGCTGGAGCTGACCGTACTGCTATGGCAATTCTTTGTAATTCTTATGAAGAAGAAGAAGTCGGCGACAAAGGTGATACACGTGTTGTAATGAAAATTCACCCACGCTTAGCCCCAATCAAAGCTGCTGTGTTGCCTTTGGTCAAAAAAGATGGAATTGCTGAATTGGCACAGGACTTTGAGCGCAAATTGCGTAAAAAATTCAATACATTCTATGACCAAAGTGGCGCCATTGGCCGCCGCTACCGTCGTATGGATGAGGCCGGTACTCCATTCTGTATTTGTGTCGATTATGACACTAAAGAAGACGGTACTGTAACTGTGCGCGACCGTGACTCCATGGAACAAGTACGCATGCCCATGGATGATGTAGCGGCCTATGTGCAAGGTAAGTGCTCATTTGAGCGTGACTAGCCTTGGGTCCTTTATGAAGCCCATGACGTACCCGCACCTACGGCCGCGTAGTGTGCTATCCTAAACTACAGGTACATCATGGCTGGAAAACAAAAACGTAAAAAGAAAAATCGAGTGCGACAACGCGATTGGCATACCGATGCCGATCGCCATTTTTCGCATGAACTGAAAAAACACCGTCGTTCTGACACAGTTCTCAAGGAAACAAAGTCTACGGTAGATTTACCGACAGACTTTGAACCCAACGGTCTTGTCATCTCGCATTCCAAGAAATGGGCCTTTGTGCAAATCGATGGCCAAGTGGAGACTTGTCGGATTCATGAAGATTTGGGCGATCGTAAATCAACGATTGTTGCTGCAGGGGATCGGGTGCTTGTAGAAGAGCACGGGGATGAATTACTGGTGCTTGGTGTTGCGCCCAGGCGATCAAAACTCAGTCGTCTCGCAATTGAGCATTCCCATGTAAACGAGCAGATTTTTGCCGCGAACATAGATTACTTGGTAATCGTGGTGGCTGCGGCGAAACCCGCAATCAAGCAAGGACTGATTGATCGTTATTTAATTTCTGCTGAAGTGGGGGATGTAAAGCCTATCCTATGCGTTAATAAAATGGATTTAGTCGATGAAGAACCGGCACTGATTCAGCACTATAGAGACATCGATGTTCCTGTCGTGCTTACAAGTTGTGAAGAGAATACTGGCATACCTGAGCTGCATGATTTGCTCAAAGATTCCTGGTCTGTATTTGCGGGTCATAGCGGCGTTGGTAAATCAACAATTCTAAACCAGATTTCCCCCGACTTGGATATCGAAACCCGCGAAGTTAGTTTGTACAATGAAAAAGGTAAACATACCACAACACTTTCGAAATTGTATCGCTTAGACAATGGGATTCATATTGTCGATACACCGGGTATACGTCAACTTGGTTTATGGAATGTGTCATTTGAAGAAGTGGGATTTTACTTTCCAGAAATTGCTTCGCACGGTGAACAATGCAAATTCCGTGATTGTACTCATATCCATGAACCCAACTGTGCCGTGATTGAAGCGCTGGAATCGGGTAAATTGGGCCAACCGCGATATGATTCTTATTTGCGCATTCGAGAAGACTTAGAAGAATCCGCTGCTGAGGTATTTGGCCGAAAGAAAAAGCCCCCTGTGGAGTAAGCAAAAGAAAAACGCCGTTACAGACTATTGAGTCAGCAACGGCGTTGATAATGTCGGTGGGGGATAGTTAGAACGCGACTGGTTCACGGCCTTCATCACTACGTGGATCAGGCAAAACACTTACTTCACCTTTGCCAATTATGGCACCTTCAACGTCATACAGCATGTATTTCTTAGCGCCTTCATCGCGGCCTTCATCTTCGATGCAACCTTCTAAGGCTTTTCGCCAGCCTTTCATGTCTTCACGATCCCATAACGCTTGTTCTTTTTTAGTAAGGGTGTGACGGTATACTTTTTTTGCCATCTTGCAAGCTCCATTTGATAGAGTAGGGTTGTTGAGTGATACGCATAGTATAGCATACAACGGGATTGGCATGCATCCTGCCGCCCATGGACCACTTGTTGGTGTACTGGAATGAATCGTAAGGACATGTTAGCGCAAGTGCGCGAAGCCGACGTTGAGTGGGATATTATCATTATTGGTGGAGGGGCAACAGGCTTAGGAACCGCCGTAGATGCGGCATCTCGTGGATACAAAACCTTATTGCTTGAACAAGACGATTTTGCCAAAGGGACCTCCAGTCGTAGCACCAAGCTCGTGCATGGCGGGGTGCGATATTTGCAACAAGGAAACCTCTCATTGGTATTAGAGGCCTTGCGTGAACGTGGTTTGTTAATGCAAAATGCTCCCCATTTGGTTCGTGATCTTCCATTTATTGTACCCAACTACGATTGGTGGGAAGCCCCCTTTTATGGTATCGGACTTAAAATGTACGATCTCCTGGCCGGAAAACAAGGACTTGCTTCTTCCAAGCACTTATCGTTGGATGAAACCTTGGCGCAACTTCCAACAATTGAGCAAGACGATTTGCGTGGGGGAGTGCAATACCATGATGGCCAGTTTGATGATGCTCGACTCGCCATTGCACTAGCGCAAACTGCTGCAGAGCAAGGCGCGACAGTTCTTAATTATTCCAAAGTGATAGGTTTGATCCGCGAAGAAGAATTGGTAACTGGTGTAAAATTTATCGATACAGAAACGGATGAACTCTTTTCACTACATGCAAAAGTCGTTATTAACGCAACTGGAATATTTACCGATAGCGTTCGCTCAATGGATGACCCCGCTTCAAAACCCATGGTTCAACTGAGTCAAGGGGTACATGTGGTGCTGCCATGCAGATTCTTGGGAGGGGACACTGCAATCATGGTGCCCCACACGGATGATGGCCGTGTATTGTTTGCAATTCCTTGGCAAGACTGTGTTGTAGTTGGCACTACTGATACTCCCGTAGAGGAAGCCAGCTTAGAGCCTCGTGCACTGCCGGAAGAAATCGAGTTCATAATGACTCATGCTGCACGATACCTAGAAGAAGATCCAACACCCAATGATGTGCTCAGTGTATTTGCCGGATTGCGCCCTTTGGTTAGCGCAGGAGACTCTGAAGATACAGCAGCCATTTCTCGTGACCACACAATTCGTGTGTCGCAATCGGGATTGTTGACCATAACCGGTGGAAAGTGGACAACGTATCGTAATATGGCTGAGGATACCGTCAATCATGCGTGCATGATCGGTGCATTAGAAGAACGGACCTGTGTGACTAAAAATTTGAATATCTACGGGTACCATCAACATGCTAGTTCCTTCGGTGATTTGGCTCACTATGGGACAGATGCTCAAGAAATTGAAACCTTGGTTCGCGATGTTCCTGCATTAGGCATTCCTATTCATGATGCATTCGCAGTAACTCCTGCACAAGTGATCTGGGCAGTGCGTGAGGAAATGGCACGAACAGTAGAGGATGTATTGTCTCGGCGTACGCGTTGCCTGTTGCTCAATGCAAAAGCTTCTATAGATATCGCCCCAATGGTTGCAGAAATCATGGCGGATGAACTTGGGCGAGATGATTCTTGGATCGAAAAAGAAGTTCAAGAATATAATGCATTGGCAAAAGGGTATTTATTGTAATTTTATATTGGGAGTGAAGAGTGCCTATACTTTATGACATAGCATTTTTCGGTATATTTTTTGTGCTGGTTATTCATCTTTGTATTATTCACTTTTTATATATCTTACGGGTGCGTGGGCGTGTAATATTAACTACTATGTACATTATAAGTTGGATCGTTCCAATGATTGTTGGTATCGAACACGAATATTGGGTAAATGTAGCTTTTGCTATATTCCGACTTTTTTTAGCATGCTGCTATTTGATTTATATTAAAATGCCTAAATCATCGCTCTCGTATTAATTTTATTTCGTCACTGTCACCACGTCATCCAAATAAAATACAGCATTTTTTTCAGGGTCATCAGGCCATACAGGATCTTGGCCGAGTTTTTCATTATTTGTTTTGCGTGTTGGTAGATTTCGGTATTCCCCAGTGCGGAATGAGAGACGTTCAACTGATTTGATTGCTACTGCTAATTTGGCCTCTTTAAGTACTACTTTATTATTGAGTTTCACTGTGTAGGTTCCATATAAAGTGGCATCCAAATTGATATCAATCTTGACCCATTCGTCATTTTTATACTGGGCTAATTTCTTTTCGTCATGGCCGTCTGTTGCTTTTATCCAACCGTCTTCATCAAAGCGGATGCGAACTGGGCGGAAGCCATAGCGATCGACCACTTCAATTTCCAATGTTCCATGGTCATTTTGTTTTGGCAAGACTTTCGCAGAAACATTTAAATTGTTTGTTTCCGGGAATACGCGTACAGCGCGGGCGTAGTCATGGGGATCGCTATCCTGTAGACGCAAGCTTTTATTTGTCGTGCTTGGGAGCTCTACAATGTCCACATTGGCCCATTTGGGATCGTATATATTCCAATCATGAACATGGCCATTCGTGGCCATGTTGTTGAAGGAATCATTAACATCTGTGTCGACTGCGTATCGAACAGGCACAGGGACACGGCTGACCCACATGTCTTCTTTGTTCATGCTGTAGGTTAGCCATAAATCATCTCCGGGAGGGTTGCCGTTGCATTCTGTGATACCACGGACGTAGCAAGGTCCGTAGTCTTTCCAGCGGCCGAAGAATCGACGGGGGGGACTTCACCTTGGACAATGAGCATATCGTCGAAGACGATACCGTCATCACCGGTGACAATGATGAGGGGATAGCGGTGTTCATCGTGGAGCGTGGGGTTGTGGACGATGGCGTAGCGATCGTCGTCGGTGCGTTGGCCCCAGACTTTACCGCCGGCCATGGTGAATGTGGGGACTTTGACGGCGGGTGAGAAGGTTTTGCCTTCGTCATATGATATTGTGGCCCAAGAGCGCTTGAAGAGGCCGACGATGGCGCCGTCTTTGCGGTGGTAATAGGAAAGTGCTTCATAGGCATTCTCGATGGGTTTGGAGCCTTTACGCTTATAGAATCCGTCGAGGCCTTCGTCTTCATCGAACCATTGGCGTGTGACCATGATGTTGCCGAGTAGTTCTTCACAGGCTTTGACGAAGCCTTTGTCTTTGGAGCGTTTGTAAAAAGGAAAACTGGTGTTGGATTCGTTCCAGTCGGTGTGGCTGCTGTAGCGGATGAAGTGTATCGGCCCCATGGTGCCGTCTTTTTTCATTTCGCGCCCGACACGTCCGATACCGCCTTTGAGGAAGGGGTCTTCGGTGTGACCGTAGAATGCGATGAGCAGTAGGCGGTCGTCACTGGTGACGTAGAAACCCATGCGTTGGTGCATCATGTAGCCGTAATAGCCTTCGGGCACTTCGACGCCTTCAGGGGCTTCGTAAGGAGGGAAGATTACTTGGGGCATTTCCCAGTCGCTACCATTTTTGGAGGATACGAGCAGAGTTTAACCGGGTTGCACGTGTTCGTCGACCGGATTACTCAGGTATTCCTGATAAAAAGTACCGTTCCAGTAGCATAGGGCTGAGGCATGGTTATAGGTCCAGCCGTGGCCTTCAGCGAGTTCGGGACGCGTTCGGTTAGCGCGAAAGGTCTGGTGACTGGCTGTACCCACCGCAGGGCGTAAATACCCTTCATGTACCATTTGCTCCACGGCAACCCCGCTGACATAACGGACCGGTTCATGGATACTGCCTGTCTGGGCTTGGGCATTGGGGCTGAGGCCTAGGGCCACGGGTACAATCAAAGAAGCAAGAAATAAACGGCTCAATACGTGCACGGGTCGGTCTCCTGAAAGGTTTCATGTCGTTATTGCATGGAAACCTCCAGAGTGCGTGATTTAACGCGTCAATGTCAACCTCGTTTTTGTACCTATAGATACACCTTTCCTGTTGTTGTGTTCCGTTAATTACTACCCATTCCCTATCGATATACTAAATGTTTTTCTATTTTAAGCAGTTCCTATAATGAGTTGATGAATACATTTTGGATTTTGGAAAGTGTTCTAATCACCAATAGACGAAAAAAACGAGTCAGAAACTGGTGAAGCTATGCAATACATGTGAAATACTGGAAAATATATTGAATCCTCGCAATCTGTAGTCAAAAATGGTCTAATTTTGGATGATTTTCCTGTATCTTGTGGGTGATATCCACATATTATGTGAGTAAAAGGTTGAATTGGGGCGGGGAATTGGGTATTATTCCCAAATCGTTAGTGGATAATCATTTACACCCTTTCTCATATTGTCCCTAACCGTCTATTGTTTTTGAATTCGTTTATGCGGCAGGGGTGTCGTATATTCACCAGAGCCAAACCTCTTATAAAGGAGAGAACCAGTGAAAAGGACTTATCAACCGTCCAATATTAAGCGTAAGCGTACGCACGGATTCCGTAGCCGTATGGCCACTGTCGGTGGACGCAATGTTATTCGTCGTCGTCGTGCTAAAGGTCGCAAACGCCTTGCCGTCTAGGACGCAGTACCTGTATTAAAATTATTTGAATTACCAGGACCGGCGAGAATTGTATCTTGCCGGATGTGACAGACAACCGTTGGGTTGTAAAATGAGTATGATCCTTTAATGGTGAACCCGTACGCATTTCCACGTTGTGAACATTTGACCAAGCGTGCCGAATATCTTGAGGTCTATGACCAAGGCAACAAATGGGTCGGTAAAACGTTTATATTGTATGTGGTTCGAGATGAAGGTACTGAGCGTAAGCTTGGGATCGCGGTGACGCGTAAGGTGGGGAATGCGGTAGTTCGCAATCGCCTGAAACGTTTTCTACGCGAAATCTATCGGCATCATCGCCCTCGAATGGGCACTGGATTTCGCTTGGTATTGGTGGCTAGGCCTTATGCGGCGCAAGCAGATTTTGCACAGTGTGAGCAGGCTGTCTCGCGATTGTTTGAACAAGGAGGCGTGCTGAGTGCGTAAGCTTTGTGTGGCCATGATTCGGATGTATCAGCGTTTTATATCGCCGGTATTGGTTTCTTGGTTTGGCGCACGTTGTCGCTTTACTCCTTCTTGCTCGCAGTACACCATTGAAGCGATTCAAAAGCATGGCGTAATTAAGGGTATTTTGTACGGTACGTATCGTATTGCCCGTTGTCAGCCTTTTTGTAAGGGCGGGTATGATCCTGTCCCATAGTGTGTACTCTCTCACTGTTATGTACCTGGTATAAAAAGTTATATACACCGCTCGATACATTTTGTATTGGTGCTGGTATGGAGACTTGAATGCTGGGCGACGATAATAATAACGAAATGGCGCGCCAACAGTTCCGAGGAATTCTCGTGGTTGGCGCGATAATGATGGTATGGTTTGTCTTATTTCCGCCTGCCCCACCTGTGGATCTTCCCACGGATCCCAATACAACTTCCCCAGGGGAAGTAGCCCCTAAAGATGGCCGAGTTGCTACGCCATCGAATTCTACTGAAACGGCTGCGCCGGTAGCCGCTACAACTCCTTCTGTGGCATGGCCTAGTTTGCCTGCAATTCCTACGGATTCATCAGCTGAGTTGGATGATGTTGTTATTGAAGACGAGAAGTTGCGTCTTACTTTTACTCGAATTGGTGGCCGTTTGAAGCAAGCGGAAGTGATTTTGGGTGTTGACGGGGAATTGAATTCGAAGATTATTCCTGTGGATCCAGAAGGGTCTGATGTTGATGCCTTGTATCCGTTGGGGCTTCGTTTTGACCATAGTGATATCCAAGATGAATTGGATTATCGTCGGTTTGAAGCGAAGGTGTCTGAGGATAATCGTGCAGTCGTATTTACTTTGACTATCCCAGGCTCAATGCAGATTGTGAAATCATTTTCATTGACCGACAAAGAGCATGTGTTGGATATTGGTATTGATTATACAAACCTTGAGAATCAATCTCGTCAACTTGGACGTGACTTAAGTCCGGCCTATACCTTGGTTTGGGGGCCTGGTTTAGAAGATACAGAATCCGGCACTATCTTTAAGCCTTCGGTGTTGTGGAATGTGGATGGGGCTGATGAGCCTGAGAAGTTGTATGTCCATAAAATGCCTGAAGCGGATGAAGGCCCTGAGATTCAGCATACCAATAATTTGAATTGGATTGGATATCGCTCTAAGTATTTCTTGGCAGCTTTCCAATCTCCGAATGGTGAATTTCCAGTCAATGGTTGGGTTAGTGGTACAGAAGACCAAGTGCGATTTGGGGTCAAGACATCACGCTTTTTATTGGAGTCCAATGCGACCCATGAAGCGGATTACCAGATCTATTTGGGACAGATGCACATTCCTAGTCTTGAAAAGGCTAGCCCTACCTTAGATTTAGCATTGACCTTTTTTGATTACCCCAATTTCTTAGATTGGTTTGCGAAAATGTTATTGCGCAATCTGAATTGGTGGTATGGTTTTGTTCAGAACTATGGTATTGCGATTATCTTGCTGACTGTGTTGGTGCGTCTGATGATGTTCCCGCTTACGTTTAAGAGCATGAAGAGCATGAAAGCCATGCAGACCATTCAACCTGAATTGACAGAGTTGCGTGAACAGTATGGTGACGATCAGCAGGTCTTTGCACAGAAGCAAATGGAGCTTTTCCGTGAACGTGGCGTAAATCCATTGGGCGGTTGTTTGCCCATGTTTTTACAGATGCCGATCTTTATCGCTCTGTACCGCATGATTATGTATGCCTTTGAAATTCGTGGCGCAAAGTTTTTGTGGATTGAGGATTTATCCAAGCCCGATGCATTGTTTACGATTCCCTTCGTGGAAGCCATTCCTTTTATCGGAAAGCATATTCAGAATTTTAATGTCCTGCCATTGTTAATGGTAGTTGCGATGGTCTTCAGCATGAAGCTGACGAGTTCATCTGCTTCTCAAAACCCTCAACAGAAAATCATGATGCGAATTATGCCGGTAGTATTTGGTGTGATTTCCTATGGTTTCTCGGCAGGACTTAATTTGTACGTATTGACCAGTACGCTGCTCGGTATTGTACAGCAACAAATTATCAACCGGAGTAAGACTGTAGAAACTACTCCGAAGAAACCCCGTAAATCAATGGAAGAAGTTCGTAAGAAACGTAAACAACATTTCTACACACGAGCTCAAGAACAAAAACGTAAACAATCTAAGTCGTCAAAGAAAAAGAAAAAGTAACTTTGCCTGCATGAATAGGAAACTACTGAGGCCCTGACTGGCCAACTATTCACAGGAAGACGAAAAGATTCAACACCGCTCAATAATGAGCAGGATTGTAAGAGGAGAGAGATACCATGAGAAAGATTAAAGCATCAGCCGCCACCCGTTCAGAAGCCATTCAAAATGCTTTGGAGGAACTGGGATGTGAAATGCATGAAGTAGACATCGAGATATTGGATGTCGGTAGCAAAGGATTTTTAGGAATAGGTTCCCGTGATGTTGAAGTAATGGTTCGCGCTGAGCATTTACCTGATGACGGTAGTTATGCAGAGGTGGCCGACGACGATAATATCGGAAATCGATTAATTGACGAAGATTTTGGTGGAAAAGATCCGGCCAATCGCAAAGCACGTCCAGTGCAAAATGACCGTAATCGCAATCGTAATCGCAACCGTAATCAAAATAAAAACCGTAATCGCCAAAATAACCAAGGCAATAACGAAGTCAATGGTAATCAGATTATCGATGATAATATAGGCAATCGTATTGCGACTGAAGATGATAATCGCTCAGGAAACAATCGCAATCGCAATAAGAATCGTAATCGTAATAAAAATAAAAATCGTAATCGTGATGACCAGCAGACCAATAAGAATTCCAATAACAACGGTGAGCGCAAAGAACGTAAAGAGCGTAACGACAAGCGTAACGATAATAAACGCGGTCGCAACAATAACCGTAAACGCGACGAAAAACGCCAAAATAAGCCTGCTCAAGAAGCTAAGCCCCGTCCAAAACGTCGTGAGCGTACCGTACCTATCGATCCTGTAGCTGCAGCGGAGTTGGGTAAAGAGGCAGCCGTGTTTTTGCAAGAAGTCATTACCAATATGGGTATGGAGTCAAAGGTTACCAGCAAAGTGAATGATGAACTTGATATTGTATTGGAAGTGGCTACGGAAGATTCAGCAATTTTGATTGGCCGTAAAGGACGTAATCTTCAAGCCCTGCAATTTATCGTGAACCGTATCCAGCTTAAAGGCGAAGAGAACGATGTGGTGGATCGCATTGTGGTTGATGTTGAGGGGTATATTCAGCGTCGTCGTGAAAGTCTTGAAGAGATGGCATTGTCAATGGCTGCTCGCGCTAAAGAAACCGGGCGTAGCTTCCGTATTAAACCTTTGGATGCACATGAACGCCGTATCGTTCATTTGGTTCTTGAGAACGATGATGAAGTACGTACCTTTAGTCTAGGCGGATCTGCTCTGCGTCGTGTGGTTATCGTTCCTAATAATGAAGGTCAAGTTGAAGCTTCTAATGAATCTGACGACGATAACGCTGAAGGAGAATCGCCTGACGCGGATACAGTCGAAACAGTAGAGGAAGAGGCTGTTGCCGTCGCTGTTGAAGCCGATGCTGATGCCGAAGATGCTTCCGATAATGAATCCACTGAAGACGATGAAGAGACCAAAGCGTAATATTTCCTTAAGTACTAGCATGTAGACAGGATGTGTGATGCATCAGGACGGCGACACGATAGCGGCAATTTCTACGCCTCCGGGTGAAGGGGGAATAGGGATCGTTCGCCTGAGTGGTCCCACTGCTCTCGCTTCCACTACGCCATATTTTGTTTCCGCCACTCAACGCGATATTGCATCGTTTGATCGCCAGGTGTATTTCGGTGACTGGATGCATGAGGGCGAAGTTGTAGATGAAGTGCTAGTTCATGTGATGCGTGGCCCTCATAGCTATACAGCTGAAGACGTGGTAGAAATTAATTGCCATGGCGGGCAAGGTCCCTTAAATGCTGTACTGGCCTCAGTGTTGGAGCAGGGTGTACGATTGGCAGGTCCGGGGGAGTTTACCCAACGGGCATTTATGAATGGTCGTATTGATTTGGTTCAGGCTGAAGCAGTAATGGATCGTATTCAGGCGGTCACTCGGGCCGGACTCAAAGCAGCTTCGGCCGCGGCACGTGGTCAATTATCCAAAACCATACATGTTTTCCGCGAAGAGCTCATTTTAGCTAAGGCTCAAATCGAAGCTGCGGTCGATTTCCCAGACGATGATTTACCAGAACTGATTACTCCAGCATTGAAAGAATCGATTCAACGCGTGTTGGAGGGTATGCGCGCTCTTTATGAAACGGCTGAAGCTGGACGATTATATCGTGAAGGGGCTTCAGTGGTGATCGCTGGTCGTCCTAATGTTGGAAAATCGAGCCTATTCAATGCACTTCTACGCGATGCCCGTGCAATTGTTACCCATCATGCCGGGACAACTCGCGATGTACTTGAAGAAATTATTACCATTGAAGGCATACCGGTTCGCCTTAAAGATGTAGCCGGTATTCGCGATACTGAGGATGAAGTAGAGAAGATTGGTGTCGACTTAGCCCGTACTACCGTGTCAGAAGCGGATGTTGCTTTTTGGGTGGTAGACAGTTCCGATTCTCTTCATGAAGAAGACCTTTCGATATTTCAGGACCTCAAAGAATCGGGTTTGCCGATTATACTGGTTTTAAATAAAGCCGATTTGCCTCAACAGGCTGATATTGCATCCATTCAAGACGAAGTCGTATCTGTTCAAACCGTTTCAGCATTAAACAATAGCGGTTTATCTGATTTGGAACGCGCCCTGGCTCAGGTACTCAAAAAGGATAAAGACATTGTTTCCGATCAGGGCATGATTACACGTGTACACCAAAAGGATAGTTTGCGAAGAGGCATAGAGTCTATTATTCGCTTACAGTCCAATTACGATGAATCACCTGAGTTCATGAGTATTGATATGGATGACGCGTTGTCTGCATTGGGAGAGATTACGGGTGAAACGACTCCCGATGAAGTGCTTGGCCATATTTTTAATTCTTTCTGTATTGGAAAATAGTGCTGTTTCATGCGAAACAGGCTAAATGTAGTCAACTATAGAGCCTTTATGCACGATAATGACTGAATCGAACTCAATAGATTTAACCTCTGTCGACCCTCAAGTATTGCGGGAGACAGTCGCCGCTTTGGCTGAGCGATATCCTTTAATTGCTGATTCTTATTATTGTGTTGTCACAGCAGATAGCCCTTTTCAGGCAAACGAGCAATTGAGCGCACCTTATCGCTTAGAAACTCAAAAGATTCAGCGATTTGTACGGCACGAAGCCGATATACAATTGGCTTTAATGCAAATTGCGGCTAAAACCACTAGCGCCATTCTGGTTGAATCAATCGTATCTGGACAGGGGTATTGGCTAATGGGGCATATTACTCAAGGCCAATTTAGATCGCAGGGTATTGCTTCCCTCAATTGGCACGATGATGTTCATCAGTTTCCCATGGCCATGGCCTACCCTATTAATATCGAAGAACATGAACGAGAGCAATTGGAAACCTTTACTCAAGAGTTTGTGCAGTCATCAGAGATATCCGATGGGCCGTTCCGTTTAGAATGGTGTAAATCAAGCGAAACTGGTCAGTATTATTTACTGGGCGCCACTTCAGTGAATTCACTGGATTCGTATGAATCGTCTCCCGCCAAAGCTGCTCAATGGCTGTATTCACATTCAGGAATCGTAGAATCACTTGATGGGATAGAAGAAGCGCGGGCAATGCCCACGACTGAGGCCATAGAGCTAACAGTTACACCCGGTGATCTACTGGGTCATGTCTTGGATATACCCAGTCGTGATGCATTGGGGTATGTGATGGCCAATGGAAATACACCAGAGGAAGCTGCTATACATGCTCAACAGGCAGTCGATCTGATTACAATACACATTAAAACAGTACTCTAGTTAGAGAGAAGGTTTTCAACTATATATGTCAGCATTATCCTTTAAAGTAGATGCGAAAGATCCCAATTGCGGTGCCCGGGCCGGTACGTTGCAATTGCCCCATGGTGAAGTTCAAACCCCGATTTTTATGCCAGTGGGAACGCTGGCTACGGTTAAAACGTTATCCGTGGACGATTTAGAGACTTTACATGCACAGATCATCTTGAGCAATGCCTATCATCTATATTTACGGCCGGGGATGGACATCATTGAGCAAGCAGGCGGTGTTCATAAGTTCATGCACTGGGACAAGCCTATGTTGACCGATTCGGGTGGCTTTCAGGTCTTTAGCTTATCCGACCTCAATAAAATTACCAAAGATGGAGTGGAGTTTCGAAGCCATTTAGACGGGTCCAAGCATTTTATGACCCCTGAAAAAGCAACCGATGTGCAAATATCTATTGGTGCAGACATCATGATGTGTTTTGATGAGTGTACTGGACATCCCGCGACGCATAAACAGGCGGGGGATTCTTTGCGCATGACCTTGGAGTGGGCACAACGGTGTAAGGATCGTTGGGTGGAGCGCGAGGTGGACAATCAAGCGCTCTTTGGGATTGTTCAGGGCAATGTATTTGAAGATTTACGTTTGGAGAGCTTAGCAGGTACGGTTGATATAGATTTTCCGGGGTATGCCATTGGCGGGGTTAGCGTGGGAGAATCGAAGGAAGAGATGCTTGAAGTGGTGGATTGGTGTGCTCCTAACTTGCCTGAAGATAAACCACGGTATTTGATGGGAGTAGGGCCTCCCGAAGATATTTTGGGTGCCATAGAGCGTGGTGTGGATATGTTCGATTGTGTGATGCCTACACGCAATGCACGTAACGGAAGCCTGTTTACCTCTCAAGGCAAACTCAACATCCGAAATGCCAAATATAAAACCGATTTTGGGCCTTTGGACCCCAATTGTGAGTGCCCGGTGTGTAAACGCTATACCCGTGCGTATTTAAGCCATTTGTACCGCTGTGGCGAAGTGTTGGGAATCCGGCTCAATACTTTACATAACCTGCACTTTCTGGTAAACTTGACGGCTGATTGTCGCCAAGCCATTATGGAAGAACGGTTTCCGGAGTTTAAACGAGCATTTCTTGCGGCCTACGCTGAAGGCGACAGCTAACCCCTGTACTTTTTTAAGGAGTAATACGTGTCATTTAATACAATACATGCGGTTCAGGAGATGATTCTGGCGCAAAGTAGCGGTGGATCTCAGAGCCCAATGGGCATTCTACCCATGGTCATGATGATGGTTTTTGCGATGTATTTCGTGATGATTCGCCCGCAACAAAAACGAGATCGTGCTCGTCGTAGCATGCTGGATGCTTTATCCAAAGGCGATGAAGTTGTCACTATGGGGGGCATCCACGGCAAAATCGTAGGCTTAGACGAAGCCAAAGTGGTTGTTCGAATTAGCAATGAACCTGTAGTAAAAATTGAATTGGTGCGTTCTTCCATTTCACATGTAGCAGAAGACGAACAAGAATAATCCTGAATTTTCAGAATTGTATATACCTTTAGAGTGTACTATCACTAAACCCTTGGGAGTTTCCCGGAGTAATCATG
>CALLLL010000255.1 GCA_938082445.1 uncultured bacterium | reverse complement strand
ATTTAATTTTAAGTATTTCTACTGTACTTTTTGCGCCCGAAAATGCGATCAGTAAATGTCCGTCATGCTCAATAATGTGAGGGTAATCAATTCGACGTCCACCCACCAAAAATCCCATTCTATTAAACACTAAGCCGTCGTCACTGATGGACAATACCATGGGGTCGCGTTTCTTGGGGTTGGCATTGGAAACCATTACAAAGCGCCCATCACTGAGTTGCAGGGTGTTGAATTTAGATGTCGCATCGGGGAAATTGGTCTTGGTTGGTGGGCTCCATGTTTTCCCATTATCAATGGAAAATGCACGGAACAAATATCCACTTTTGCTGTTGTCTCTATACAAGGCGCAGAGGTTTCCGTCGGGCAATTCCCACCAGTAGGGTTCTTCTGGCTTGAGGCGTTTGTCGCCATGATGTACTGCGGGATATGATTCCCACTGATCAAATGATTGGGTACCGCCAATAAGGAAGTGTGCGCTGCGATCGTAGCTTCGGCGGGTCATCATCCACTGGCCTGTGGGTAACATTTTAGGTGGAAAATTGTTAATAGCATTATCGTATAGTACACCCAAATCTTTCCATGATTTTGTAGGTTTTTGGTATTGGAAAGCGTGCAATTCTAAGCCTGGTCCAAAGAACCCATCGGCTTCATCCAAGGATGCCAATGCCAGTAATTCTCCATCCCTTAACCAGAAACCCCGGGATATGTAGCGAAAGCCTCGATCGTCACGGGTATTATAGATTTCAGTGCCGGGGGCTGAATTGGGTGGGATGGGGGTTAAGAATTGCGGTTTCGACCATTTAAGTCCATCTTTACTGGTGGCATACTTCACGCGTTGCCCAACGCGGTCTTCAATGCCAGGACCATCGCTCCACATGGCCCAATATTGGCCTTCATGGTGAATTAAGTAGTTATGTTGGTTTACGCCTTTATGGGGACGTGCATCGCTGATATAGGCATGTTTTGATGGGATTTTGGGGAGAGCAAAAAAGTCGATTTGATGGGTATCATCGGGTACCCAGTCGCCCTGAAGCATTAGGGGGGATTCAGGGTTTTTGACGGGGTGTGGGTACTTGTCCTGGGCATAAGCCTGAGAGGCGTTTAGCAAGGTTGTGCACGTTAGTGTGCATGTGATGATTAATGTCCTCATGTTCATGGTTAACTGTATATCCTTAGTTGTTCGCGAGTAATTCCGCTTTTTCCTGTTGATATTCGGCATCTGACAATATACCGTCTTCATGCAATTTATGTAAACGGCGCAGTTTTTCGTCAAAGGGCAATTCTGTGTCGTTTGAGGAATTGCCTATATTGGCAGTTAGTTTAGCTAGATCCAAGCCCGCTTCATCCAGTGTGTCCTTTATAACGCCGCCGCTCATGCGCGACCACGGCTCGATATCTTCACGGGCTTGAACGGGATCCAAAAGAATACCGGAGCCGGCTAATCCTTGTGAGCCGATTCTGCGTATAAACTGGCCAACTACAATACCGAAAAAGCCAAGTGGTCCCGTGATAACCATTCCTGCACCAATTTTAGGATTTTGGCTTAAAATTGCGACGGCTACTATCAGAAAGCTGGAGGCAAAAAGCAATAGGCCGATTCCTGAGATGACGGTTCCAAGGTAGAAAGCAGTTTTTCGTTTGTCAGAAATATTTCGGTTGACCATGTGAGCCTCCAATGGTGATTTATGCTTCTTACGATACACGTTAAAATCGTTTACATCAACCTCGTGAGAGATGACAATTGAGATCTTAGAATTATCAATGAGATCTCGACCATGAAGTTTGAAAAATTACGTCAAATTTCGACTTTCTTAAGGTAAAGCCCTTAGTCAAATACCCAAAATTGCTTAAATCGAATCCTCGTGGCTCAGTGCTCGATAAGGGTGATTTTGAGCAAAAACTCGATACTCAAAAGAAGAATTGGGATGAGATTGCCTGATCGGTCAAAGATTCCAAAGGGGCAACTTGGGGGAAATAAGGGAATCCGAAATACTAAGGCTTAGGTATGCCAATTCATAAATGTACCCAAAATGACTAAAATTTAAAACTACTGAAAATCGCAGCGAGGTTGTACTGTTAGTAGTCGATGTTAGCCCCCTAAGTTGTTATTTTGTATAGAGTTAAATAGAAAAGGTTAGTGTAATTGTTGGGTGTAAATATGAAAGGGGTTGCGGTTACTGATTAAATAATGTCAGAGTTGTGCTTGGTGGGTGGTCTGGGTTGCAGTAATCTTTATAAATCATAATATATATTATCGGACATTAAGTATTTTGCTATGGTGTTGCCGAGTGTGGCGCAATTGTGGTTTTTCTTGATGATGCGAATTAAATGAGACTAGTCTTCTTCTACATCGAAATCGCGGGTGATTGATTCAATGGACTCAGATAGGGATGCTAAGGCCTTCATGAGTTCACTCGTGTTTTCTTCGAGTTCCTCTTCAGCATCGAGTTGGGCAAACGCAAAGGTCATCGCTGCCTCAATTGCGAAGGCTTGGGTATCAATTCGTTGGCTACGCTTCTCTATTTCCTTGATGCGTTCCTGGACGAGTTTGGCAATGTAATATGTCGTATCCTCATCCTTTAGGATAGGCACATTAAAGTTACGTCCGCCTATTTTGATATCAATCCGTGGACCACTAATCATTTGGATTGTATCCCACGCAGGGCCTTGGTTAATTGCATGATTTTGGACAGATCTTCGCGGATTTCCTTGCGTTCTTTACGATAACGCTGGTTTTCCTCATCCACATCATCAAAATCATCTGCAATACGGTTTAAGGTGGTCAATTGCTTTCGTTGGCGCCATTGTTCCTGCAAAAGGTCGGATTTCTCCCCATGCTGCTTTTGCAATTCGCTGGTGTTACGTTCCAATACCTCACGTAATTCATGTATCTGGTTGTCCAGCGTGTCGAATTGCTTTTGCAGGATTGGATTCATAACTGTCCTTAGCGAAGTTCTGCCTGGTACTGATGCTGAAGCGTCTTCAGAATCTTATTCCAAGCTTTGTCCGTGTCTTTATCGGTAAGCGTACGCTCATGGCTTTGGAAGGTCAAGCTGAGTGCAACACTTTTCTTGCCTTCTGGAACTTGGTCACCTGTGTAGATGTCAAATATATCGACAGTTTTGAGCAGCTTCCCCCCCGCTTTCGTTGCACTGCTTCGGATGTCACCGGTTGCAACATGCGCATCGACCATAACGGCGATGTCGCGTAACGATGCCGGGTGTTCGGGTAAGGACTCAAACTTGGCGGATTTAGATTTCTTCTGGAGCAAGGATTTTATGTGCAATTCAGCTATATAGATGTCTTGGTCTATGTCATACGCTTTAGCAACGCTGCGGTGAGCACGACCAAGATATCCAATGACATTGCCTTTGGCATGGATTTCTGCGCATTCACCGGGTGCATAGGTAGGATTGTCGCAGGCTTTGAATTTAAGCTCAGTGCCACTGAGATGCTGAGCAATATTTTCAAGGTAGCCTTTCAAATCGAAGATATCTGCATTTTCCGTTGACTGGCTCCAGTGGTGCGTAGAACGCCCTCCACTAATGGCAATAGACAATACATCGCTTTGAGTAGCTTCATCTTTATCGGCTTCTTGCGTATATACGGGCGCCATTTCGAAAATCTGTAGGCTCTTGCGACCATTACGTATATTGCTAGAAGCGATATTCAGCACCGAGGGAATCAAGTGAGGACGCATTAGTGCATTCTTTTCGGACAAAGGATTTTCCAACGGAATAGACGTATCTAAGCTGGACTCAAGTTTGGCTTTTTCCAAGTCTTCTTTTGAGGTAAATGCCCACGTGTATATTTCAGTTAGCCCAATGCTGCATAAATACTTCCGCAAGTTCTGGATTTGTTTGTAAAAGGGCGCATACACTATTTTAGTAGGTAGAATATTGGGCAAAGTCGATTGTATATTGGAAAAGCCATATAAACGAGCAATCTCTTCGAGTAAGTCAGCTTCACGAGTAGCATCATGACGTCGAGGAGGAGAAATGATTACAGCTCCGGCTTCATCTTGGGACTCAACACTGAAGCCCAGCGATTCCAGTAAAGCCAACTGAATTTCGCCCGATATATCTGCACCGAGTTTTCGGTTGATGGTTGCAAAATTTAACGCTATTTTTGAGGGTTCAATGGGGGTTGGGTATTCATCGATAGTTCCCGCACATAATTCCCCGCCTGCGATTTCCAGAATCAGTTGGCAGGTGCGATCGGAAGCCAAGGGGACCATATCTACATCTGCCCCACGCTGGAAACGTTGAGAGGCTTCGGATATAAGATTAAGTGTACGGGACGTTTTGCGAACGGATGAGGTATTAAAATATGCACTTTCTATAAGGAGATCAACGGTTGAGTCCCCTACTTCACTATCGAATCCGCCCATGATACCGGCAACAGCAACTGGATTCTGCGCATCGGCAATTACCAACATCTCAGCATTCAGAATGCGTTCTTCTTCATCAATGGTTTTGATTTTTTCGCCATCTTTTGCCGTGCGAACTACAATACGTTTTTCGGCCAATTTGTTTAAATCGAAAGCATGAAGTGAATGGCCAGTTTCAAGCAAGATATAATTGGTTATATCGACAACATTATTGATGGGGCGTTGTCCGGCATCCACCAATCGTTTCTGGAGCCATTCTGGAGATTCACCTACAGTGACACCCTTAATTACTCGTCCAGTATACCGGTTACACAATGTTGGCGCTTCGATAGTCACGGAAGTTACATCAGAAGTGTCTGTAGTGCCTTCTTGTAAGCTTATTTCAGGCATAATCAAGGGACGTTTGTAGAAGGCCGATAACTCACGAGCAATCCCAATCAAACCTGACCAATCATTACGATTCGGAGTCACTTCTATTTCAAGGACGACTTCATTGATACCCAAAGGTCCACGTACATCAATACCCACTTCCATATCGGGATCGAGTATTAGGAGTCCTGAATGATCACCCCCCAGTCCCAATTCTTTTGCCGAGCACATCATACCGGCTGAAGCGACACCGCGCATCTTACGTTTACCGATTTCAAAGCCCGGGAGTTTACCACCGACTTTAGCGGTGGGAACTTTGTCCCCCACTTTCATATTCGTCGCGCCGCATACTATTTGCGTAGGTTCATCTTCCCCTACATCAGTCTTGCATACAACCAACTTATCCGCATCGGGGTGTGCTTCAATGGAGACAATATG
>CALLLL010000254.1 GCA_938082445.1 uncultured bacterium | reverse complement strand
ACCCAAATTTTCAGGGAAATGGTTTTATGTTCTTATTTTCTACACTTTGATATTGACTTTTATCTACAGTTGGATGTAGTTAATTCGAGTCTATTTAAACTATAAATTTGAATAGAAAATTGAAAATCACATCCAACAGGTAATGTTAGGTTTCGAAGTGTGGCAAAAAGTGTGACAGTACTCAGAGGTACTGGGGGGTACCTGGAGGTTTGGTGAATCCAGAGACCTCCCAGTAACAGCAGGTAACACCAGGTGACACCGAGATCGGAGTACTGGGGGTGTAGAGGTCGGAAGTTCAAATCTTCTCGCCCCGACCATTATAAAAGTTAAGTCCCAAGGGTCCCCCAATGAATATGGCCCTTGGGACTTTTTTTGTTTAGGCAATAACGCATCAATGAGTTAGAGAAGAGATGTTGATGCAGTTTATGTTTTATTTAGTTGTCTGGAAAATCGTTTTGGAATTTTTCGGGTGTGTAAATATGTTAAGATAATCATTAGCCAGTATCCACAATCGGGAAAGAGTCATTTATTGAGAGTTTTAATTTACCTTCTACTTTTTGTACTTGTGTGGGGAATGGATGCTCACGCAGTCAGTGCGGGTATCCCTGAGACGACGGGTGCCGCCACCAATATCGACGTGATACTGCTGATTGTCTATGTGTTGCTGGCGCTTGTGTTGTCGTTCATCTGTTCCGTTTCAGAAGCGGTTCTACTTAGTATTACACCTTCCTATATAGCTAGTCTGAAAGAATCCAGGCCGAAAATAGCGGAGCTCTTGACCCGCTTGAAGCAGGATAACGTAGACAAATCGTTAGCGGCGATACTCACACTTAATACAATCGCTCATACAGTAGGAGCCATCGGTTCAGGGGCGAAGGCCAGCATTGTATTCGGTAGCGCATGGTTCGGTTTATTCTCCGCTGTTATGACACTGCTCATCCTTTTTTTGTCCGAGATCATTCCAAAGACATTGGGAGCGGTATATTGGCGCTCACTTGCCGCATTAACAGCCCATTTCGTTCGTTTTCTGATCATAGTATTGTACCCACTGATATACCTCTCTGAAAGACTTACCCGACTAATCGCAAAAGGCAAAGAGGTGCATGCCTTTAATCGGGAAGAATTTGTTGCACTTGCGAGTCTCGGTGGAGAAGGTGGCCATTTGGAGGAAAGCGAATCGCGAATTATCCGGAATTTATTTCGCTTCAAGTCCCTTAACGCAGCAGACATTATGACGCCTCGAACGGTAATACAGGGTATGCCCTCAGATTCTACAATTGATGAAGCGGTTGAACAGACCCACAGCTGGCCTTTTTCGCGTATACCCATTTATGACAATGAGCTGGATCATGTAAGTGGGTTTGTACTGCGCGATGATTTGTTAATGGCAGCGGCTAAGGAACAAGGTGCACAGCTCTTGTCCACAATGAAACGTGAAATCCTTGGTGTTCCTGAAGGGTCTACACTGCTCGAAATCTTGGAAACCATGCTTGATAAACGCGCTCACATTGCAATTGTGGTGGATGAATACGGCAGCACGCGTGGACTCGTCACACTTGAAGATGTGGTTGAGACTTTGTTGGGTACCGAAATCGTGGATGAAATCGACAAGATTGAAAACATGCGAAGTTATGCACGACGCAAGTGGTCGAATCGTGCACGTGCCCTCGGTATTGATATTGAAGAAGCTGCACCTGCGCTTGAATCAGAGGGAGATTCTGAAAATGAGCACCCAATTTCCTAATTGATTCAGTATTGAAAATCTTCACGCCCCGACCATTATAAAACGTTAAGTCCCAAGTGTCCCCAAATCATATGGCCCTAGGGACTTTTTTATGCCTAATCGTTCTGTTAATATATAAACAATTATTTGTTTCTTAATCAGAGGTGTTTACATGGACGATTTAAGTCGGCGCGATTTAATGAAGGCTACTGCGCTTATGGGTGCTACGGCTGCCGTGACTCCTGGAGCTGTAGCGGCTGTAAAAGATGGTGAAGTTGAAAATGATTTGAGCATGTTGGATGAAAACTTTGAGTCGGAATCTGGTAATCATTTTGGATCGCAGGTGATTCATCATGGTGAGCAGAAGGGGTATCAAGTGACGCCTATTAGTCAGGATAAAGCATCCCCTGGTTATCAACGACCGGGGAATCTGGGTAATCCGACAGTATCGGCTTTGTTGCGTAAGATGATGGAAATGGAGGGCACCGAGGAGGCCGCCGGTGGTCCTTGTGGAATGGGAATCATTTCACAGACGTATATGGCTTTGTTAAAACCGGGCGATCGTATCGTGGCCCATCGGTGTAATTATGATTGGGTCATGACTACGTTTCGTGATTATTTGCCCAGTTGGGGTGTCGAGGTGGAGTTGGTGGATATGACTGACCCTGATAATCTTCTGAAATCGTTAACCAATAAACCTGCCCAGTATGTCCATTTTGAACCGTATGTGAATCCGAATATGGACGTTTTGGATACTCCATCATTAATCGAGATTGCGAAGAAAACTGGTGCGAAGGTGGTTATTGATAATACTTGGTTGAGTCCTTACTTGTTACAGCCGGCGCGTATGGGGGCTGATTTGGTCATTCATAGTGTGACAAAGTACGTTGGCGGCCATGGCAATGCCATGGGGGGCGTGGTTTCGGGCAGTAGCGATCTTGTTCGAATAATTGTGAATGCCCAAAATTGGCTTGGGGGCTTAATGCGCCCTATGGATGCGTTTCTCATTACGCAAGGGGTGAAAACGTTACCGATGCGTATGAAACAACATAGTCAATCGGCGCAATTGGTGGCGGAGTTTTTAGACTCTCATCCATTGGTTGAGCGAGTACGCTATGGTAGCCTGGCTTCATGGAATCCATATCTTAAAACAGGTTCAGTAAAAGGCTATGGTGGTATGTTGGGTGTCGAATGGAAGACTGACAAGCTTCATAAAAATGTTGGTCGGAAAATGAAGATGATCCTCAATGCGACCAGCTTGGGTGACCCTGTATCCCGAATTACACCGCGTGAAGAAGAAAAAGATCGCGGTATTCCGAAGCGCTTCTCGCGTGTATCAATTGGCCTGGAAGAGCCTGACGATATCATTGATGATTTTAAACAGGCGATTGAAAAATGCCGTTAGTAACTATAGGCCAATAATGGAAGGTTGTCGGGATTTTTACGATTTGGCTTCTCTCGACCCGTCCAAAGGTTAATTGCTATACTGGCGCACTTAACAATTTTATAGATAACGGGGTTAGCTTGTAAATAAGGAGCTCAGCCTATAAATGTCACCTGATTCGAGCATGAACGGGTAAAACAATTAAAAGGATATGTACCATGGCAACGAAGGAAGCAGTAGTTGTAGCAAGTTCACGCACGGGACTCGCGAAATCTTTTCGCGGTTCTATGAATATGACACGTCCAGATGATATGGCGGCTCATTGTATCAAGGATGTCATGGCCAAAGTTCCTCAGCTTGATGCGAATGATTTGGAAGATGTGATTCTAGGGTGCGCGAATCCTTCGGGAGCCCATGGCAACAATATGGGACGTATCGCTGCAGTACTTGCTGGCCTTCCCGTTTTTGTAAGTGGTGCTACAGTTAATCGTTTTTGTTCCTCTGGCCTTCAATCCATTGCGATGGCCGCTCACGGTATCATGTGCAACGGTTCTGTC
>CALLLL010000253.1 GCA_938082445.1 uncultured bacterium | reverse complement strand
CAATTGACTTTGGTCCAAAGTCCCATTACTACCACCAATAGTGAGTTCCATTGCGCGCTGGAAAATATCGATCGTGGTATCAAACACAGCTTCCGTTTCACGTAATTGCGGATCAATATTACTGATGTTGGTCGAAAATTGTTCACTTTGAGCAATGGCCGTACGGATGCTAATTGCACGACGTGCATCTAAGGGATCGTCAGAAGGGCGGTTGATTCGTTGACCTGTAGCCAGTTGATTTTGTAATTCTGCCAATCGGGATAAAGAATTATTCAGATCAAATAAAGAGCGATCCGCTAAAAAACGCTGAGTGATACGAGTGGCCATAATCAGTACTCCAAAAATTAGCCGACCGTGTTTAGCAAAGCCGGTTGGTGCATACCCTTGGACTCCATTCCATCAGGGCTATAGCCGTCAGGTTCCCCTGCGACATGCTCGACAGCAGAATAAATGGATTCTTCCAATTGTTCTGCGGCTCGATGCATAAATCCTTCATAAGACTCTATAATCGATTGCGTCTCTGTAAGAATTGATTTGATCTGTGTTTGAAATTTTCGTAGACGGTCATTCCAAGGATAAGGCACCACGGCAATTAAGTCACTTAATGTGTGAGCTTCCACAGCTAAGCGATAGTGTTCCACCACAAAATGCAATATCTCAATACGAACTTTTTCTGCCTGCAATGCTTCATCCATCAAAATTGTTAAGCTTTCGGTATGTAATTGCATTTTTTCCATATCCGAACGGCGTGCAGCTTCACCTTGATCCAAACACATCCGTTGTACCGAAATTTGGCGCTCCAGTTCAGCATCAAACAACGCGCAAAGCTTATCCAGTATCGCCGGTATATTTTGTTTTAATTGCATATTCATGTAGAAAGATCCATGCTACGACTTTGATACGCCGCGCTAATCTCACTTCGGTTCAATTGTTTATCCGCATTACTATCTACATTCTTAAATCGGTCAGAATCCAAGCCCGATTCCATTAAATTGATAAATGTATCGTGGTTCGCATCATGCGACTCAAAGTACTGATCGATTCGCTCTTCTGAATTAAAAGCCTTTTGAATCAATGTCGCACCTGCATTCAATTCATCCATACTAAGCACACCATCAGAATTGCGATCCAAGCGGCCATATAAAGCACTCGACACCTTGAGTTCTTGAGCACTCAAAGCCCCATCACCGTTGCGGTCTTGATGCTGAAGCAAAACTTCGCCAAAAGACTGCTGAGGGGCATTAACCGAGCTGCCCTGCTTAGGAATAAGCCCTTTTACCAGGCGAATTCCTTGGGACACTGCTCCTATCGCATTCAATACTTCCATGTTCAACTCCTCAGGACCCAAGGGCCCTTAACCAATATATCGGCCAATGTAACTTATACTTTAATTGCCTCAAGCCCACTGCGCATGAAAGAGGACTCCACAAATTGTATTTTTTGCTGTAATCGGTCTGCATGCAACTGATTACCCATATCACGAGCAATCCCCAATTGATTACTGGCGGCCATTTGCTCAGACATCGCCTCATCCATCATTTCCTCATACATTCGCGATGCATGGCTCTTTTCTACCATCGAACTCTCATTCTGAGTCTTGCGCATCTCTTTAAGCATCATCAAGACAAACATCTTTTCGAAATCTTGAAAGGCTTTCTTTTCCTTTGTAGATAACCCCTCTTGCAATTCGCTCGAAGCAGATACAGATGCAGCGACAGGAGCTTTAGGCTCTAAGGGTTGCAACATAGCTATGGGAGATAAAGCATCCATCTTCAATTCCTACATAGTGACCAGTTCAGCCTCAAGCACACCCGCTTCACGCAATGCCTGAAAAATAGATATCATGTCGCGCGGAGTAACTTTTAAGCTATTTAAACCCTCTGCAACTTCAGCAGCACTAACACCCTGCAAAGGCATCAAAGCCACCGGATCCGGCTCAATAACATCAACCTGAGTCTCTTCCGTTTCTATGGTCCATCCTTCGCTAAAGGGCAGTGGCTGAGACACAGCAGGTGTCTTCGTAATGCTAATGGTCAATCCACCATGCGCAACATGACATGGGCTAATACGCACATCTCCACCGACTACAATTGTTCCTGTTCGTTCATTAAAGATGATTTTCGCTTTTACTTCACTCTCAACATCAATATCTTGTACATCAGCAATAAAGCCCACCAAATCTTTACGTTCATCCTTTGGAATGATGACACTGACTGTTCCTGCACCCAAGGCCTCAGCAGTACCCTCTTCAATATTTTTATTCAAGGCTTGTTGGATATTTCGCGCAGTACCAAAATCAGGACGGGACAACAGCAACATAATGCGCTCGCCATCCGTAATGGTAGAAGGGATTTCCTGTTCAACATACGCCCCCATAGGGATCCTTCCTGCGGTTACATGGTTGTTGCGAACACTACTTCCCCCACTTGCATCCGCATTAAATCCACCAACCGACACCGCCCCTTGAGCCACTGCATACACTTCTTCATCCGCACCCATAAGGTACGTTTCCATTAATGTTCCGCCTTCAAGACTATTTGCATCATATAAAGACTGGACTTTCACATCTAAACGAGTACCTTCCTTAGCAAAAGCTGGAATAACGGCCGTAATCGTTACTATAGCGACATTCTTCGAACTCAATTCATCGCGGCTATCAATATCAATACCAAATCTGCGCATCATCTGTTCTTGAGCGCGTACTGCATCGGCTGATTTATCACCTGTCCCACCCAAGCCTGTCACAATCCCCACACCGGACAAAATATTGCCCCGAGCACCCTGAATTTCACACAAATCCTTAATGCGAATGGCTTCTGCTGTTGGCAAACAAAGCCACATCAGAATCAAGGCTACTAAATGTATATATCCGTGTTTAAACATGGTACCGCTCCCTAATTCGGTGAAAACCAATCCAGCATCTTGGTAATAAAGCCACGACGTTGGTTGTTCCACAATGGGCCTTCACCCGTTAACATAATTTCAGGGTTAGCCATCTGGTTAGAAGAAACTGTGTTATCCGACCCCACATCACGCGTACGAATGGTTCCCGATAAGTCCAGCATAGTTTTTTCTCGATTGACCGTAATTAATTTAGTACCGGCAACATCGATGGTGCCATTGTTATTAACCTGAGTTACAGTACACGTTATAGTCATGGTTAACTTTGAACCACGGCTAGTACTACCGTCCGCTTTATGTTCGTTTTCACCCTCAATATTCCAATTGGGCAATAATCCTGCCGAAATAAGATTGGAGCCGTTTTCACCCTTACCTACCAAGAACTGATTGGCTGCTGCGGATGCCGTTGATTCGACCGTAGATTCTTTTTTGGTGTCCAAATCCGATTCCGACTCAGCATTAATGGATTCCCGCACCATAACGGTTACAAGATCACCAACTTCAAAACGACTCTTCTTGTCGGAGATCAACGTACCGCGGTCAGCGCTACGTTTATTAAATAACGAATCGGCCTCAGCCGTTCCCAGACCAAGCACCATACTCAGAGTGCATACCATCATTAGATATTTCATAGGGCTATCCGCCTTTCTACTGAAGTACAATCACACCGTCCTTACGAACGATGCCAACAAATTCTTCTTTAGATTTAATGTTGCGACATGCAACCACATCCCCCACAGCTGCATCGCCCAGTGCTTGGGCCTGTGTGCGTATGACAAGTGCGCCACTTCGGCTTTCAACACTAACCAATTTGTTTCGCTTTATAATTTTAGGGGCCATAACCTTACGCGGAGATACTACCTGCCCTTCGTATATCGAAGATTTAGCGATAGCACCTTCCAATTCATCTAAATCGAAAAACACACCTGAGCGAATTCCCGAGAGTTCACGCTTTTCAAGACTTACATTGGCTGCACTCAACCGTTCACCTCGAGCAATACTGGAATGGGTAACTAAAACTTCAGCGTAGGCTTTAATAGTGGCCTTCGCATAAATCGTTTTTTCCGCTTTACCATCCACAACTACTTCGCCGCGAAAGGTGCCCTGTCCTAAATATTTATAGGTAGGCGATACGCGCCAATTAATTGTGTAATCACCATCAGATATAACCGTCTTCGTCGCCGCTGGTGTTATATCAATTTCTGTGTCATCAATTGGCCAGGGCATATTCTCGAAGATATGCGTACGCAATTCTTCAGCCAATATATCCGGGGTCAATTCAAGTGACAAAGTCGTTGCGGTTACACGTTTAGCACCTTTAAGATTTACATCATCAGTCTTATATCCCGCATGTACAATACGGGATTGAAGTAACGCTCCATCAATCCGGCGCGCACTGCCTGGAATGGCGCTACTGGTTACTTCAATCAACGCTAAATCCTTAGCATTCGGCCCCTGAATATAAGCAATCTCGCCCAACAAGACTTTCTTACCTTGCACATACGCTTCTTGTTTGACAGTTACGATATCTTCAGCACTAGCGCATATACTCAGTCCAAGTGTAGCTATAGTTAGTGTGATTGTTTTAAGCATTATCTTACCCTCACCTTAGCGATTAGCGTCGGATATTATTGGCAACTTGGAGCATGTCATCCGAAGTCTGTATAACTTTCGAACTCGCTTCATAGGCCCGTTGAGCGATAATCATTCCGATAATCTCTTCTACAGTTTGCACATTGGACTTCTCCAGAAAACCCTGCGCAATCGTACCGTTTCCATCAACACCCGGTTCACCCGGTAAAGGCGTACCCGAAGCATCCGTTTCCAGCACTAAATTACGTCCAAGTGAAGCATCTAAGCCCGCTGGATTTGGAAAACGGACCAATTCTAAAGTTCCCAATTGCGTAGTGGTGGAGCTTCCAGCCAATCTGGCTGAAACAACCCCATCACTCCCGATAGTTACTGACTGAGCATCATCAGGAACACTAATGCCACCAGCCAACGGATACCCATCGGCAGTCACTAAACGTCCATCTGAACTGTGCTTAAAGGAGCCATCACGGGTATAGGCTTGACTACCATCAGGTAATTCAATTTCAAAGAAGCCCTCACCTTCAATTGCCACGTCATATTGATTCCCGGTTTGAACCAAAGAACCCGGTGTATACAGCTTTGCAACCGAAGCAGGACGTACCCCATGCCCAATTTGAATCCCTTCGGGAATATTCGTTCCTGCCGAAGTTTGACCGCCCGGTGCTTTCAATGTTTCATACAGCAAATCCTGAAAGTGCACCCGACTTTTCTTAAAGCCTGTGGTGCTCACGTTCGCCATGTTATTGGCAATCGTATCAATGTTTGTTTGCTGTCCCACCATTCCAGTGGCTGCGGTATACATTGCGCGTATCATTTGTGTACTCCTTCTAACTTAACAATCGAATTAACCCGGTGAGCCAACATGGTCAATCATTTTACTCACCGTTTCATCTATAGAAGCGATGGCCTTTTGATTCGCGCTATATGCGCGTAAAGCCATCATCATATTGATCATTTCTGTGGGAACCTGAACATTGGATGTTTCCAATGATTGAGATGCAATTTTCGGATTAGCGGCCATCGTAGAGTTCGCCACCATATCTTCAGTAGCCTGAAACACATTGTCCCCCACTCGCTTTAAACCATGGGGGTCCTCGAATTGAGTAATGCCAAGCTTCGCACGAACTTCACCATTGACCCGTACATTCCCCACATCATCAATACCAATCAGACCACCGGAAACATCAATAGGAGCGCCACCTTCATCCAATACAGAATACCCTGCCGGCGTACTTAACATCCCAGCAGGATCAACAGAAAACTGACCGTTCCGGGTATACAATGCTTCATCACCCATTTGAATAGTAAAAAAGCCCTTGCCCATCAATGCCACATCCAATTCCCCACCGGTTTTTGTCACTCCACCACCGGAAAAATTAGAAAAGGTTTCAATCATTTTTACCCCGCCACCGGGCGCTTTAGATTGAGGAGGATGTACTTGGCCCATATATTCGCCGTAGTATCCTTTTTGAACTGCCATCTGACGCTTAAAACCATGGGTAGATGCATTCGCAATATTATTGGCAATGACCCCTTGGCGTTCTTCCACCGAAATCATGCCGTTTGCTGCAGTGTATAAACCCTGTATCATTGTTTAAAAATCCTCTTCGTTATGCTCCCTCCGTGGGATGGCCCCGGTGCTGTTCCAGCGACGGAATCGAATGTCAGGGAGGACATTACGAACACCGGGCCAACCACTCACGGATTAGACTCGTGGGAGCAAGTCATGTACTAACTAGGCAATTCGTATGCCAAGATGATAGAATATGGCCTAAACCCCAATAAATAAGGGGATAAATGTAAAATTAACCAATCAGCAATTTTAAATTCTTTACAAAACAACGCATTTTTTGCCGATATCGGGAAATTCTTGCATAGCCCATGACTTCAGGCCCATCATGAAATCCAAAGAAACCCTACGCCGTGCTATACAATCCAAACGTAAATATATGGATGCAGAAGATGTAAGCGATAAAAGCCGTCATATTGGTGAAAAGTTACAACAACTTAGTTGTATTCAAGAAGCCGACTCCATACTCTGCTACCTTGCCAAAGCCGACGAAGTCCACACCCTCGACTTTATTGACTGGGCCCAATCCCAATCGAAAACCATCTATATACCCATCACCGAAGGCCATGGTCATATGCACTGGTCTCGATTAGACGATCCCTATACCCTCAAAAATGGCCCTCTTGGGATTCCCATGCCCGAAACCCTTCACATCGAAAGTCCACCCCAAAACGCCCCAATAGTCGTCCCATGCGTAGCTTTCTCTGAAAATGGCCACCGTATCGGCCACGGAGGTGGGTACTACGATCGATTTCTACCCAATACGACCGGTCCTAAAATTGCCATTGCATTCGAAGTGCAGCACGCCCCCACATTTGAAACCAACGAATTCGACATTGCGATGGATTGCATCCTAACGGAGTCGAATCGCTACGTGCTCGATCTAACAATAAGCGAATAAACATCTGAGGGTGTAAAAACCTCAATATTACACGGTATAGTTGATGATATGGGTATTAAATGAATTGGGAGAGATTCATGAGATTAAGGGGTATATTTCTAGGGATACTGACTGTAGCCACATTAATGCTGTTTCATCAGCTATCAAGTCAGGCCAAATTAGCGGAACAAATTAAAATACCAGATGTACAAAACATCATGGCAGATCTACTGCCCAACGATCCGATTAAGTACGACATTTCAGAATTAATCGAAATCGTAAAAAAAGATCGTGGCCAATATGATTTCCGTGGCAGACGTAGTTTGGACTCCTGCGATCCTGTTCTTCAGCTCTTCATAGAGGATGACCCTAAATATTTAGAAGAATATCGATCCATGCTCATCTCAGGCAATCGATTTTTACAAGCGGCAGCGCTGTATTATTTAGGTCGATTGGAAGACCATGAAAGTGTAGATACCATCATAGGGTTTCTGAATGTAAACGATAATGTTTATATTCAACGAATGGCCATTAAAGCCCTAGGAGATTTGAACGCCAATAAAGCAATTCCAGCAATGCTGGACCTTCAGGAAAGGCTCTTAGCTGAAGAGCGCAATGGGTATCGCGATACCTTTACAGAATTGGGGCTGGCATATGCACTCATGGATTCTAAAGAAGCCACTAGAGCGCTTTTTTCATTTATAGAAACATTCCCCAGTTCTGTAGACCGATCATTTGCAATTAGAAATTTTAAATTTAAAGGACATGTAGATCTCATTCCTGAATTTATCGATCTAATGGATGATGTGAAATACGGTGCCGACATTATGTATGAAATACAAGAAATGACTCACCATACAATAGAAGGTTTATATCGTGATCCTGTAGAACTCAATAAATTACAAAGCCAATGGAATACTTGGTGGATTGAAAATCAAGAGTCAGTTATACAGAAAAATGAAGAAAATATAGCCAAAGAACAAGACATAGAACCTGAAAATTCAGCCCTAGGTATAGGGATAGAATTACGTGAACGCAAACATGGTAATGGTGTGCCCTATTTTCAAGGGTCCTTTCGGAAAACCCAAAAATCAGTATCCAAATTTATGCCTTTAACAATACCCATTGATGATAATGCCAAACATGCATGGGCACACTATGTAATATTTAAAGAAGGTAAA
>CALLLL010000252.1 GCA_938082445.1 uncultured bacterium | reverse complement strand
TGGCGAGCGCGTTCACTCACCAACTCCAATACGGTATCTTTTCCCTCTTCCCCCATTTCAATTCGGCGATGTAAACTAGCTACTCGCACTTTGAAAAATTCATCCATGTTGGATAAAAAAATACCCAAAAACTTCACGCGTTCCATCAGCGGATTCTTACTATCCTCCGCTTCTTGCAACACGCGCTCGTTGAATGAAAGGGTCGATAATTCTCGATTCTCGTACGTTTTTTTCATAGGTTTACGTCGCAATAGCCCACCTGCCCATTAGCATCATTCAGAGTACCAAAAATAATCTACTTTCCACAATACTAAAACTTCATTAGAATATGATTAGAACATTGAATCCCCCCATTCAGTATGCTTTAATCATTACACAGTACCCCAAACCAATTGAGTTTATTCACATGTTGAACAAAAAGTCCCAAGCCACACGTGCAATTTTCTGCACAATTGCATGCTGCATACTCTCTCTGTATGGGCATGCCCAATCCCCCAGCAAAGAAGACGTCGAAACGTCCATGCTTAAAGCAACTCAATTCATGTTTGACACCCTAGCAAACCAAAATGGGTTTGTTTGGTTTTACACCCAAGACTTCCAACCGTATGGCGAACTCAAACCCCGACCAAGCATGATTTGGGTGGAGCCCCCCGGCACCCCATCCGTTGGCTTGGTTTTACTCAACGCCTACGAAGCTACAGGAAATAATTATTACCTTGAACAAGCCCGTAAAGTCGCGGATACCCTCGCCGCAGGACAGCACCCATCAGGTGGGTGGAATTATTTTATCGACTTCGATCCCGAAGGACTCCAAGCGTATTACGATGATTTCTTTTCAAAATGCTGGGGCTGGCAGGAATACCTCAAAAATCGGGGAAATTGTACCTTTGACGATTATTCAACTACTGAACCCACGCGTTTTTTCCTACGCCTCTATTCAATCACCAAAGATAAAAAACACAAAAAAACACTCGATCGTGCATTGACCCATATTCTAAAAGCTCAATATAAAAACGGTGCATGGCCCCAACGATACCCTGTTGAAAAAAGCGGCCCCAACTACACCCAAGCCTGTACCTTTAACGACGATGTCATCCTCGACTGCATTAATGTGCTGTGGGAAGCCGCTGACACCCTCGATAAAAATAAGTATCGAAAAGCCGCCCTTCGTGGAATGCAATTTTACATTGATGCACAACTACCCGCGCCTCAAGCAGGCTGGCCTCAACAATGCGACCAGGATTACACACCCGTCTACGGTCGCCCCTTTGAGATTGATACGGTATCACTCCAACAAACGACTACCAACATTCTTGACCTCTTTTACTTTTTCAAACGGACCGGTGACAAAAAATACCTCGCACCAATCCCGGCTGCGCTTGACTGGATTGAAGCTTCAGCAATTCCCGGGGCCACAGATCATACCCACACGAATTTCTATGAAATGGGTACCAACCGCCCCCTTTACATCCAACAAACCGGTACCACCATTGACGATGTACACTACACCGAAAGCTATGAACTCGAAGGGGCCTACCCTTATGCCCACAAAATGCGCCCTGACATCAAAGGCATGCGCCGGGTCTATAACGAGCTACTATCTCTATCCCCAGAAGAAGCTAAAGTAATGTTCCAACACGAACGCTCCACCAAGCCCCTTCCCGAAAACATTATCGGCGGTTACATGGCTGTCGCCCTCGCCCGAACCGCACGAAGTCCAGAAGGCATTCAAGCCATCCTAGAAGAACAAGATGAACGCGGTGCCTGGATTGACCCAGCTACAGTGCTGGATCCCTACTCCCCCTTCACCGAAGCCCCTTCCCAATACCAAGCCCACACCGTAGGCGGTTACCTTGCTCGTATGTACCGGATGATTGATTATTTAGGTTCTTTATAAAAATAATCGCGACAAAGGAGCTACTTTGTGGTATAAAGTATATATACCATCAGATTGTGACAATGGATTAAGTCATCCCGAAGTGAATTAACATAAATATACCCTATTTTTGGGGTCTACCCTTTTTTAATTTAGAAAAAGGGAGGTTGATTGTTTCGGCGAGGGTACGTAAAATGGTATTATATAACTGTATATGTACGAAACATAGGTTATTTACTGGCCTATTTGCCCTTATAATAGTAAGCTTTTTAGAGGTACCATGGATTTAGATTCCACATTCAGCGTCAACTATCAGCATCGACTACGCTGCACACAAGATGTATTTGACCCCGATAACACCACTCTATCGACCTTGATTGATGCCGGTACCGACACGCCTTCGAATGTGTATGTGTTTGTAGACAAAGGACTTGCCGACACCAACCCCAACTATTTGGAACGCATTAGCACTTACTGTAGAGCCCATGCGCAATCCATCAATTTAGTTGCGACTCCCCATGTCATTCCCGGTGGAGAAATCCTCAAAAGCGACCGAAGCTATTTACGCGCTATCCTCGAAAACATCAGTGAAGCTCACCTATGCCGTCGATCCTACGTCATTGCCATTGGCGGAGGCGCCGTCCTCGATACCGTAGGTCTTGGAGCGTCCTTGGCCCATCGCGGCGTTCGACTCATTCGTGTGGCCACAACAACCTTAAGCCAGTCTGATTCTGCGCTCGGCGTGAAAAACGGCATCAATGCCTTCGAACAAAAAAATTATATCGGTGTGTACGATGTTCCTTGGGCAGTCATTAATGACGAAGCTACACTTTCAACACTTGATGAACGCAACTGGGCCTCTGGGTTCAGTGAAGCGGTAAAAGTAGCCCTTCTCAAAGATGCCGCTTTCTTTGCCGATATAGAAACCCACGCTGTCGCTATTGGACAACGGGACGAAAACGTTTCCATACCCATACTACGTAAATCGGCCGAGCATCACTTCCGCCATATCACCGAAAACGGTGACCCTTTTGAACGCGGTGAAGCGCGCCCCCTCGATTTTGGCCACTGGGCCGCGCATAAACTCGAACAACTCACGCAGTATGCAGTACTCCATGGTGAAGCAGTATCCATAGGCCTCGCACTCGATGTCACCTATGCGCGCCTCAAAGGCTGGTTAGCCGACCAAGAACAAGAACGAATCTTACGCTGTCTCGCGAACATTGGTTTACCGCTCTATCATCCGGCCATGGAAGACACCCAAGCGCTACTACAAGGACTGGCTGAATTCCAAGAGCATCTGGGTGGAGAACGATCCATCCCCATGATCCGCACCGCTGGCGATGCTTTCGACGCACACGACATTGACGAAGCCCTTATGAATGAGGCCTTGCACTGGCTCAAAGACTGGTCCATCACCCATGCTGAAACGACTAAAGGGGCTGTATCATGAGTGACTCCTCTTGCCCACTCGACTACAGCGCAATAGTTGAATCTTATTTCCTTGAACATCGTGCAAAACTCATAGATCTTGCTGCATTTTTGGATAGACTTGACCGCGCCCACGACTCCAGTGCATCAAATACTGATTTCCGGGTGGATGCCTTGCGCCAAGCCATGGCGCTATTGAACGACGGTGAAGGCGAACGTGCACGACGTGTCCTCGAACTTTTCAGCGACATGAGTATCGATATTCCACAATCAGCCGAAGGCATGAAAGGCGCTCTGGGCGCTGTACAGGAGCCTTCCGAATGAAATACATAGAACCCCACGGGCACATGGTTTCCCGTACGACAGCCGATTATAAAAGTATGGCATTGGCCGGCTGTGTAGCCATTTCTGAGCCTGCTTTCTGGGCCGGATACGACCGCTCAGCCGTGCAAGGCTTTCATGATTACTTCTCGCAATTGACGCAATACGAACCCGCCCGAGCCGCTAAATTCGGCATAGAACATTATTGCTGGCTCTGCATTAATCCCAAAGAAGGGGATGATCCCGGTTTTGCTCGAGAAGTCATCAGCATCATTCCCGAATTTATTTCTCACACCAACGTTCTGGGCATCGGCGAAATCGGACTCAACAAAAACACCAAAAATGAGTTAGCCATCTTCGAAGAACAAGTTGCTCTGGCTGTAAAATATGACCAACTCATTCTCGTCCACACTCCACACCTCGAAGATAAGCTTAAAGGCACCCGCCTCATCATGGATGCCATCGAAGCCAATGGGAATGTCTCCCCCGGTCGTGTACTTATCGATCATGTGGAAGAACATACAGTCAAAGAAGTTATGGATCGCGGATACTGGGCCGGCATGACCCTCTATCCTGATACTAAATGCACGGCCCAACGCGCGGCCGATATAATCGAAATGTACGGCACCCAGCAAATCTGGATGAACTCTGCTTGCGACTGGGGCATCAGTGATCCATTGGCTGTTCCTAAAGCCCGTATGGAACTCAAGCACCGTGGACACTCCGAAGACATCATTCACAAGCTCACCTTCGACAACCCGTTCACGTTTCTGAGCCAGTCCTCCAACTTCACCCTCGCGGAGTAGCTATGCCCGCCAACGACAGCATTCTCGGATACTGCACCAACGTTCACGCCGGCACCGACTACGCCAGTACCCTCGAAAATCTCGAACGCTATGCCGTTCCAGTCAAAGAAAATGTTTCCCCTAACGCCCCCATGGGCATAGGCCTCTGGTTGCCCGCTTCCACCGCGCAAGAAGTTATCGAAGAAAACCGTATTGCCGAATTCCGTGCCTGGCTAGATGCCCGTGGTCTCATGGTCTTTACGATGAACGGCTTTCCATTTGGAGACTTCCACCAAACAGTTGTCAAACATAACGTATACTTGCCCACTTGGGCCGAAGCGGAACGCCTGGACTACACCCTTAATTGTGTTGAAATCTTAACCGGTTTATTGCCAGAAGGCGCTGAAGGCAGTATCTCTACACTTCCCATCGGCTGGCCTGAAGCACACGATAATGCCGACGCCCTCGATGCTGCCGCCATCAACTTACTCACCCTCATCGATCGTCTGTCCCACCATGAAGCCGATACCGGTCACTGCATTCATATTGACATTGAACCCGAGCCGGGTTGCCTCTTTGATACCAGCAATGACATTATCCGCTTCTTTCAAGATTACCTACTCGGCCGCGATAATGATGAACTCATCCGACGCCATCTCCGCGTGTGCCACGATGTCTGCCATGCGGCCGTCATGGGCGAAACTCAAGCCAACATCCTCAAAGCGTATCAAGATGCCGGACTTAAAATCGGTAAGGTACAATTATCATCAGCAGTCCAATGTGATTTTTCTACGCTCAAGCCCGCTGAAATTGGTCATGCGCTCACGCAACTTGGCGAATTCCAAGAAGAACGCTATCTACACCAAACCATGCTTCAGGACAATGAAATCAAAGAACAATCCATTCTCTTTGAAGACCTCCCTCATGCGCTCAAAGCGCTCGTGGATCTCCCCATTGAATTCATCACCTTACGCACGCATTTTCACGTCCCCATTTTTCTGGATCGCTTCGGATTACTCCAAGCCACACAGCAAGACGTTATCGATTGTCTCACACTCATCGACCAACACTCCGATTGCAAACACTTCGAAGTCGAGACCTATGCTTGGAACGTACTCCCAAAAGATCTCCAAGCCCAAGACCTCGCCCACGGTATCGCGCAAGAAATGCAATGGGTGCTCGATCAATGCCCTGCATTCAACAAGGCCTAAGCCATGAACTCCAAAATTGAAGCCTACCTCCAACTTGCCCGACTCTCCAATCTACCCACAGTGTGGTCCAATGTCTTGATGGGCGCTGCACTGGCTTCCCAAGGGCTTCCCATCCCCATTACCACAACCCTCGCTGCCATCATCGCTATTTCGCTTTTCTATGTCGGTGGAATGGCCCAAAATGATCTCGTCGATCTCCGCATCGACAGCGAAGAACGTCCCGAGCGCCCCATCCCCTCAGGACGAATCAACAAAGGCGAAGTCCGCCTATTCACCCTAAGCACGTTTATCGTTGGCCTCATCATTATCGGCCTCACCGCTCCTCAAGCCCTCCCTATAGCCTTCGGACTAATCATCGCAATCAATCTCTACAATCTTCTCCATAAAAAATGGACTGGCTCGCTCATCTTCATGGGCCTGTGCCGAGCACTGGTCTACTGCACTGCCGCTGCAATGGTTGCGCAAACCTTCGCGAAACAACTCCCCGCTTTTGCGACACTCCTTGCTCTTTACATCATCGTCCTCACCCTCATCGCCCAAAAAGAAGCCAACGGCCCTCTTGGGTATCGTCGCTATTTAGCCATCGCTATCATTGCAATTCCTTTTCTTGCCTATTTCACTACCGCGCACTTCCTAGACAAATCATTCCTGGCCCCAAGCCTACTCCTCTTGGTCTGGCTTATCCGTTCTGCCCGTCACATTTGGAGCACACCGCCCAAAGTCGTCCCCGCCATTCTGGGTTGGCTTTCCGGTATATCGCTCCTCGACGCATTTTTCCTTGCACTACTCAATCAACCCGAGCTAAGTTTAATCGCCGTTTTTTGTTTCTTTACGACCGTCCTTGGACACAGAAGGATTCTTGGCACATGAGTACCGCCCACCCCACCGCCGTCATCCTCGCTGTTGGACTCAATGAATCCCTCATCGGCGATCACACCCCCAACATCCAAGCCTTCATGAAGGCCGGACGCCTCCAACACATCGACCCGACTTTTCCCGCTGTCACCACCTCGGCCCAATCTTCCATGCTCACAGGAAAATCGCCACGCGAACACGGCATCGTCGGCAACGGCTGGTACGATCGTGAATTGTCCGAGGTCCAATTCTGGAAACAGTCCAACCATTTAGTCCGGGCACCAAAAGTGTGGGACACCGCCCGCGAACGCGACCCCAATTGCACCACCCTCAACATGTTCTGGTGGTACAACATGTACGCCAACGTTAATTACTCCGTCACCCCGCGCCCCATCTACAAAGCCGATGGACGAAAAATTCCCGACTGCTATTCCAATCCCGGCACCTTGCGCGACGAGTTACAATCAATACTCGGCACCTTCCCCCTCTTCAATTTCTGGGGCCCCGCGTCCTCCATCAAATCCACCCAATGGATCGCCGACGCCACCGTCCACCTCCATAAAAAACTCGCGCCCACATTAACCTTGGCTTATCTCCCTCACATGGACTACTGTCTACAAAAACTGGGTCCGAATCACGCCGACATCCCCGCATTTATGACCGAACTCGACACCGTTGTCGGACAACTCATCGACTATTTCCAAGAAGCCGGTGTACGTCCCATCATCTGTAGCGAATACGGCATCGAAGAGGTTGACGACGCCATCCACATCAACCGCCATCTCCGCGAAGATAAGGCTCTTTCCATCCGTGAAGAACAGGGCCTCGAACTCCTCGACCCCGGGGCCTCTGACTGCTTCGCCGTGTCGGACCACCAAATCGCCCACATTTACGTGAAAAACTCCGAGAAAATTGATTACTACAAAAGTCTTTGCGCGAGGATACCCGGCGTAGAACAAGTCCTCGACCGCCAAGCTCAAGCCTCGCGTAACATCGATCACGCCCGCTCCGGTGACCTCGTGCTCATCGCCGAGCCCCGCCGTTGGTTCTCTTACTACTACTGGCTCGACGACCAACGCGCACCCGACTTCGCCCGCTGCGTCGACATCCACCGAAAACCCGGCTACGATCCCGTCGAACTTTTCCTTGACCCCAGCCTCACCCTACCGCCCGCCCACATCGCCTGGCGACTCCTCAAAAAGAAACTCGGCTTCCACACATTAATGGATGTCATCCCCCTCGACACCAAACTCGTCCAAGGCTCCCACGGCAGAACCGAGCAAGACAAAAAAGTGAAACCCATTTTGCTCACTCAGCAAGAGGCCAATGACACACCCGACACCCTCCCCAGCGAAGGCGTCCACGACATCATCT
>CALLLL010000251.1 GCA_938082445.1 uncultured bacterium | reverse complement strand
CGGGGTTAAATGCAATTAAGATATGCCTTACCAATACACCAGCACGCTTTTCGCTTTTTCCGGAGTCAGTAGAATATAAATATCCAATCATGAGTAAACTAAATAGAAAAATACCTCCCCAAATAATTTTGGATATGTCCTTTTTCTCTTTTACTTCTTTAACTTCTTCAGATTCCCAGTCCATCTTATAAACCCTTTAGATTCCTAAACCATCCATTAAACCACCATAGAATTTGACCCAGAAGTATATCACAATTCCCCCTATTAAAATAAATACTCCCAGCATTATCAATGTGGTCAGAACCGTCGTAGCCTGTTTTATCGCATGATCGGCTTCGTCCTGATGGTATTGAGCAGCTTTTTTGAGCTGCTCATCCAGCTTTCCGGATTGCTCCCCAATAGCCAACATTTCGAAAGCCAAGGGCGTCATTAGGGTCGATTCTCGGAATGAATCGACGAGCGATTTTCCGTTTTTAATATGCGGTATAGATTTGAGTAAATCCTGTTCAATATAGGGGTTATCGGTCACTTGAGCTGATTTAGTGATACATTGCACTATGCCCAATCCACTGGTAATCATGAGCGATAAACTGCGGAAAAAACGTGCCATCCCTAATTTTCGGGTTACTCGGGACATGGGCCATATAAAGGTGCTGACTAAACCGGTTATCCATTTGAGAATTCCCATACGGGATAGGGCCACTGCTACACCGATTAAGGCAATAAATACGATAAAGGCCTTGACTTGGAACTGGGTGTATTGCCCGAAATATTCGGTAACTCCGGCTACCCCACCACCGGAACCATCAATACCGGCCATCATCACTTTGAGCATTCCTATTGCAAATGTACCCAAAAACCAACATAGACACAGCAAAATCATTGGATAGGCTAATTGCCCCATGATTTTTCGTTTAAGCGCAAGTTTTTCCTCATAATATTCGGCCAGGTCGTTGAGCATAACATCAAGATTACCCGATTGCTCTCCACTTCCAAGTAAATTTGCAAAAAAGGAGGATAGATATTCGGATTGTTTGAGGGTCGCTTCTCCAAGAGTCATGCCATTGGATAAATCATCACTGATTTCGAGAAGAATGCGTTTTACTTTATGGTTCTTACTATTTTCGCCCACATGCTCGATGACTCGTATGATGGGTAAACCAGCGGAATACGCAGTGGCAATTTGACGACACACGGGCACCATTTCTTTACTACTCAGTTGATTTGAAAATAGTCCCATTCAGTCTTCTCCAATTCGTCTTTACAAGTATGGTATAGTAACCAACCATATTGTACCAGAACAACAACCATCCACCAATGAAGACTTATGAGTGAATTAGAACCCCATTACGCAGAAACTCCATTAGAAGAACGTCCCGAAATCGCTCGGAATCCTGTACACATTGTATTGGACAATATTCGCAGCGCGTTCAATGTCGGCTCCATATTTCGCACTTCGGATGCCGGCGCAGTAGCCCATATCCATTTATGTGGCATGACCGCACATCCCCCCCATAAAAAGCTGGAGAAAACCGCATTGGGTGCTTTTGAGTATGTACCTTGGACCTATCATGAGCGCACAACGGATTGTTTACGCCAGTTGGGAGTGGAGGGCATTCATCGAGTGGCCATTGAAGTATCCGACGAAGCCATCGACATGCATGAGTTCGAATGGCCACAACCAAGCGTCATCGTTTTTGGGAATGAAGTAACAGGTATCAATGATCGTGTCATGAAGCACTGCGACAGTGTAGTGAAAATTCCGATGCTGGGCTATAAAAACAGCATGAATGTAGCGACTGCTTATGGCGTAGTTCTCTACGACATCTTGGCCAAATGGAAAGCGCTTAAATGACCGCCTCGGCCTATCAAGGCGTGATTCTGGCAGCAGGCGAAGGCTCACGTATGGGCCCTTTGGGTGATCAACTCCCAAAAGCCTTGGTGCCAATTTGTAATCAACCTTTATTGACCTATCAGCTTGACCATATGCGCTCCTTGGGAATTAAGGATGTGATCATTGTTGTGGGATATCTCAGGGAATCTATCGAGAACGCATTTGGTGATGGTTTGGACTTCGATCTGAATATTCGCTATGTAGAGCAGCGTGAACGCTTGGGCCTTGCGCATGCCGTAGGTCAACTGGAATCACAAATTGATGGCCCTTTTGTGTTGATGTTGGGTGATATCTATTTTGATATCCCAAACTTAAAAGAAATGGTTCACTCTCATCAAAGTACTCAGGCGGCGGCGGTACTCGCCGTGAAAGATGAAACAAGTCTCGAAGCGATTCAGCGAAACTTTTCTGTAGTCGCCGATGAACAAGGCCGTGTAAGTGAGGTGGTTGAAAAGCCTTCAGCCCCTACAACAACGTTTAAAGGATGCGGGGTCTACATTTTCGATTCACGCATTTTCGAGGCGATTCGCAACACCCCGCGATCCTCATTGCGCAACGAGTATGAACTTACAGATGCTATCCAAGTATTAATTGAAAGCGGTGCCGCTGTGCAAGCAGTCGACATCGTTCGAAACGATATAAATATCACCTATATTAGCGATATCATTGACGCAAATGTGTATGAATTAACTACACGTGAACTGAGTTCTATCCAGGGGGATCGTGCACAATTGCATGCGGGTTGCGTACTGAGCCAATCGGTTATTGGCGATGATATTCAGATTCCCCATGCCATCACCCTGGATGAATGTGTTGTATTGGATGGCAGTATCATACGATCGACAAGCCCTTTACAGCGTGCAGTCATCACCCCATTTGCAATTTTAACTTAGTTAATCAATTTCCCTTGAGAAGGAATGTATCATGTCATATTTAATTATCAGCACAAGTCTAAACCCCAATAGCAAAAGCCGTTTGCTTGCACGCGAAACACAATCTTTATTGGAAAAGCACGGCAAAGAAGTGCAATGGCTTGACTTGGCCGAAACAGAATTGCCGCCGTGTGACGGTGGCAGCTGTTATGGACACCCGAATGTGCCTATCGTGAGTGAGTTGATTAAAAATGCCGAGGGCATTTTGATTGCTACGCCGATTTATAATTATTCATGCAGCGCATCGGCGAAGAACCTCATTGAACTCACCGGGCAAAATTGGGCGGGGAAAGTGGTGAGCTTTTTGTGTGCAGCCGGTGGCCCCGGTTCGTACATGAGCATCATGGGCCTTGCGAACCATCTCATGCTCGACTTCCGTTCCATCATAGTGCCTCGCTTTGTCTATGCACAGCCTAAAGACTTTGTAGACGATGCTATCGCGGACGACTCAGTACGCGAACGTCTTGACGAGTTAGCCCAGGCCCTCATTCGTTTTGGTACTGCACTGAAAGACTAGCTTTCCTCCCCTTGACACCCACCACCATTTCCGATAGGCTGATATCTGAACTATACTTAGTATAGGTGGAGTGATGGCACAGGAACCCCAACAGGATACCTTAATCCTGGAAACGCTTGCGCGATGTCCCAGCTACGGCTGACGGATAGGGTTCAAGGAAAAGTAGTAAAAATTCAAGAACAGGGTCAATTGGGAAGGGCAACAAGCATGAGTGATCCTTTATATCAATGGCTCTCCATTGCCACACAACCTCTTGGTGTGTGGTCTACGGAGCGTGTGAAGGAGAGAATTACGCAAGCATATACAATGTCTTATGAGGCGGCTATTGAGGATGGGTCTAGTGTCAGCGATGCCAAAGAGTGTGCACTGCTCTCCCTTGGTGATCCCATGGAGGCTCAGGAGCGGTATTCAGTGAGCGAGTTGAGTGAAGATGAGGAAGAAGAATTATCTACGATGCTTGCTAAAACTCAGGTAAATGTAGCCATCCGAGTTCTCATGTGGGTGTTATGTATTGTTGTAGTAATGACTATATTTAATTCACTGTTTTATTTAATTATTTTGTCACTGTTTTTGTTGTCCTTTGAAATTCCCTACTATTGCAATTCACGTGGTCTGATTCGTCTAGGGTATTTCTTAGAGTTTATCCCTGCGCATATAGCATTCTATGCAGTTGTCTTTTCTCTTTGGAGAGATGCGTCGTCCTTTATATGGTTATGTTGGCCTCTTATCTTCATTTTCAAAGAAAGAAAGCGCTATGCCATGTTAAAAAAACTTCCTAGACAATTAAATCGAGATGATCTAATTTCGCTTCAACGAACTAATGGTCAGAATTCTTTGTCGAATTATTGGATGTGATACTGATTCGAGGGTTATACCTAGTTGGGGAGCATAGTGTTTTCGCAGGGTATATCTAGGGAAATTCGTTTCGTTCGCAATGAAACGAGGGGGCGATAGTAATGTGAGAATTATTCTTTGTACTTATCCTGAATATACTGTTCAGGGTTGTATTTACCTTTGCTGAGTGGACCGTAAATTTCGGGGCGACGATCTTGGATGTGGTTGTTGTCTTTGGATTCACGCAGATCAATTTCGGTGACGGTGACGCCCGGGTTTACATCGTCTATTCGGGTGATGATGTCGCCACCGGGATCAACAAGTAGGCTTTGCTTGGGATGGGTAAAGGCGATGAAGCATTGGTTTTCCCAGGCGCGCACTTGCATGACTTGGCGGTTCCAGTCGCTGTAGGATCCGTAGGTGGGGTTGAGGATGAGCCGAGCGCCTTGGACGCGCATGGTGCGTACAGTTTCGGGCCAACGACGGTCAGCGCAGATCATCATGCCGAGTTTTCCCCATTCGCTGTCGTATACGGGCAGCCCCATCCCAACAGAGTATTGGCGGTCATGGGTTTGGATGTGTGTCTTGTGGTATACGCCAACAAGCTTGCCTTCACGGTTCCAGAGGCCTGAGGTATTGTATATTTTTCCGTCTTCGAGAGAAGAGAATCCGAAGCAGATCCACATGTTGAATTCTTTGGCGTATTGGGAGACTTTGTCAAGGTATTTACTCCCCTTGAGAGGTTGAGCTATTTCACGCAAGCGTTTGGGTGAGGAGTCTTCGTGGGGCGCGGCATAGCCATCGAGCCAGCACTCGGGGGTGATGAGTACATCGGCGCCGAGTTTACCGGCTTCTTTAACTTGGGTTTCAAATACGGCGAAATTGGCTTCGAGGTCCCACTTCACAGGCACACCACGCATTTGGCCGACTTTGACGATGTCTTTGAAGTCTTCGTCAATGCTTAGTTCAGCGGCAATAGCGGACTGGTTTGCGAATAGGACACAAAGTGCAAGGGTCAATAAACGGTGTAGCATGATGAACTCCTGAATGGTTGGCTTATCGTACTAGCCTATCAGGTTTTCCAAGCGATGAAAAGGCTTTAGTCGTTATCTTCGTCGTGCAGGACTTGGTCTATGACGATGCACGTGCAAAGAATAGCAATGTCATCCTCGCCGTCATTGATGTGTACACCATAGGTGTGGTTCAGCGAGAAAAAAGAGCGCGACACGGTAGCCACTACACGGCCTTCTCGTGTAAATGTGTATTCGTGATCCCAGAAGCTTCCGTTTATCACATAGTCATTGGGACCGGGTACATCGAGTTCAAATTTTTTCTTAAACCAAGTAAACTTTTTTTGAACTTCGGCGAAAAGTGAGCCGCCTTTGTAGATTTGATAACGAGGCATAAAAGCGATGAGTTTTTGCTTGATGAAGGCGAGTTGATTGCCGTCCAAGTCTTGGAAGGAAAGCTTATCGCCCCAAGAAAAGGCTTGCCCATCAACGAAAAAAGCTTTTTCGTCGCGTTCATTCATTATGTAAAAATCGTCGCCCCAACCCCAAAACTTTTCGCGTATCATATATCTCATGCGTCCACTCCATTTATGTAGTCGATTAGTATGGATTCCAACTCTCTATGGTAACGTACATTCTCATAGCGGTTTGTATTCACTTCGATGATGGTGGAGGTGCCGCAAGCGAGGGCTTCTTCGTAAGCGGCTTGGAATTCGGAGAGGGTCACAGGGCGTTCATAGACAATGTTATACATGGCGGCGGCGTTGTCGAAGGTTAAGGTGTGAGGAGTATTGAAGTAGGGCTCGACGTGCTTATTGTATTTCGCGATGGGCAGGAAGGAGAAGATCCCCCCCCCGGCATTGTTGATGATAATGAGGATAACTTTATTGACGCGCAATAGAGCGAGCGAGTTTAGATCATGAAGTGCGGCGAGGTCCCCGAGGACGGCGGTGATTTGGCCTTCTGCATGCGCAATTCCGGCGATGGTAGCGATATTGCCATCGATGCCGCTGGCCCCACGGTTGGCATAGACTTTGGCAACGTAGCCATCAGGAGCGCCGTACATATCAGCATCACGAATGGGCATGCTGTTGCCGAAAAATACCGCAGGGGCTTCGGTTTGAGTGACCGCGCGGATAATGTCGGGCTCGGTGAGGGTGTTGGTGCAGAAGTGTCCAGCGAAGAATGAGCCGATGGTGTTGGAAGCGGTAACTAGGGATGAGCACCAATCGGTGTCAATATTCGATTCGATCATACTAAAGTCCATAAAATTCAAGGAGGACATGATGAGGTGTTGAGTGGCACAATGACCGGGATCCATCAGCACCACAGAGGGCGTAATCCGAAGGTAAGGCTTAGGGGCTTGAGCTTCGATATAGGCCTGTATGCGTTTGGATACAAGTGCACCACCGATGTGTATGATGGTTTCCGCTTCTGCGAGTAAATCACGATTTTTGGTATGCAAAAGTTGATCGGCATAAGCCACAAAATGATCAAGGATACCGCTCAAGCGAAAGGGGGTAGCGATATCGGCGATAACGGGCCATTTAAGTTGAGCGGCGAGGGTTTCTACATGAATCCATTCTTGAGCCGTGTGAATCTGCCCAACAATCAAAAGACCCCGTGTAGCTTTACACGCGTCCAAGAATAACTCTATATCGTCTTGTGCTTGAATAAGGCTTGTATCTGCAGAGGTATGCGGGGTCGAAGTTTCTTGCCAGTCACTAAGGGGTGCCAAATACGCCTCCACATTTGTGCCATCACCATCGGGCGTTAAAGGTTCGCGTAAAGGGCAATTGATATGCACAGGGCCAGGATTCGTGTTGGTGGCATGACGGTAAGCGGTACCCAGAGTCAGGAGTAATTCTTCGGGCGACTCGTCTATCAATGGGCAGGGTAAATTCGTTGTGTAGCGCACGTATTCACCGAAAATTCCCGGTTGCTTGATGGCTTGGTTCGCGCCGCAGTCTATGAGTTCGGGAGGTCGGTCAGCGCTCAGCAATATAAGGGGCTGGTGGGTCATGGAGGCTTCAACGACAGCAGGCAGTAAGTTGGCAACGGCGGAGCCGGAGGTGCATATGATGGCCACGGGCGATTCGCTGGCTTTGGCGATGCCTAATGCGTGGAATCCCAGGCCACGCTCGTCAATATGGACAACGGTTTCGAGATTGGAGTGTTCGGCGGCGGCCCAGGTTAAAGGAGTAGAGCGTGAGCCTGGGGCGATACATATAGTTTTTACGCCCTGCCGATACAGTTCTTCCAGAATGATGGTAGCCCAGAGATGATTCATGTTGTTGGGTAATTCATTCACAAGGTTTATCCTTCTGGAGAGAAGAGCGCGCGGAATTCGCTCATTTTATTTTCAATTTCGTTCCATTCGGCTTTGGGTTTAGAACCGGGTACGATACCGGCGCCTGTATAGACAGAGACCGTTTCGCCTTGGACAAGTGCGGAGCGAATGGCTACGGCAAATTCGACAGCGTCATGGCTGATCCAGCCTACAGGCGCAGCATACCAACCGCGATCAAAATTTTCCAACTCTGCAATCCAATGTAAAGCTTCTTCTTTTGGCGTGCCCCCTACGGCCGGGGTTGGATGTAACTTTGCCAGAACTTCTGCATCGCAATCACCATGATTTAATTGGCCCCCGACTTTGCATAAAAGGTGTTGGCAATGGCGTAGTTTTAAAACTTCGGTTTCGCGATCGCGAGAGATACTGCTGCAAAATTCGCCGAGCAGGGTCATGATACGATCCAAGACCAATTGGTGTTCATGGCGATCTTTTTCACTCGTTAAAAGACTATGCGCGAGGGCATCATCTTCTTGCAAGGTGGTTCCGCGTGGACGTGTGGCCGCAAGGGCTTCGCTGTAGAGCAATTCGCCATCACGCTTAAACAAGCGCTCAGGGGACGCACCAATAAAAGTAGATTGCTGGGGCGCTTGAAAGGCGTAGTGGTACGAGCGCATGGTGTTATCACGAAGGTGTTTTAATAATGAAAAGGCATCGACAGGCGTATTGAATAGAAATTTGGATTCACGAGCCATTACGACTTTGTCGACTTTACCTTGCTCAAATAAATCCAAGAGGCGTTCAATATTCTCCATCCACTTTACTCGCGTGGGTGTATCGACTCGTTCTTGTGCAATATGGGTGGGCGATGCAGAATCGGATAAATGAGTAGATTTCAAAAGAGTTTCAAGAGCTAGTTTTTGTTCATCGTTTCCACGCCATTGACAGGCCGCATAATAGTCATCCCCATCGCGTCCGACTTCAATCGAGGGGGCAATAAACCGATAACGTCCGAAGGGCTTCCATTGTTCTGAGGTGGAATCGGCAAAGCTGAAACCGCCATATAAACGCTGGTGTTTATGCCGTGATGACAAAACTTTGCGCCCATACTCGAATACATCATCAACATCTAAGGTGTCGGGGTTGGATGGCGAAAGCACCAACGCTTCGCCTATACCTGCAACTTCTACAGCACCATTGCGATCGGACCAATAAAGCTTTTCGTCGTGTGTTTGTTGCACCGCCCAGAGCATAATGTCACAGGGCTGGATGGGGAGCTCTATTCGATGCAACGTTTCGCTGGGCCGATTGTAATCGTGCAAAGCCTCAAGCAGTTGACGCGCGACGAATTCCCAATCAAGTTGGTTATCCTGCGTTCTCGTCAACGACATGCTCAGCGACTCCTAGTCTTTGTGCCCGACATACAGGGTAGCAATACCGAAGGTTAAGGGAATAGCCTCGACTCGGTCGAAACCAGCATCGTCCATCAAGCTCACGAAGGCTTCACCATAAGGAAACGCTTCGACAGTTTTATTTAGATAGGTATAGGCTTGCGCATCGCCGGAGATCAAGGCTCCTATACGGGTCAAAATATGACGGAAATAAAAAAGGTATCCAGCACGAATAATGGGGTTTCCAGGTAAGGAAAATTCCAGGACCATACCGCGTCCGCCGGATTTCAAAATACGGTGAATCTCTTTGAGGGCTTTGGGCACATCAGGGACATTGCGAATGCCAAAGGATATGGTAGCAACATCGAAGCTTTCGCTTCCGATGCCCATGCATTGTGCATCACCGCGCATAAGATGCAGCGAATCTTGAAGGCCTGCTTCATGAACTTTGACTCGACCATAGGAGAGCATTCCACCGGACATATCAAGCCCAATGCCTGTTTTGATGCGCCCGCTCCACTTATGTAATTGCAAAAGTACATCGCCGGTACCGGTGGCGAGATCGAGAAGCTTCAGCTCGTTCCCCTCAGGTAAATGGCGTACCATGCGCTTACGCATGCCAATATCCTGCCGAAAGGACAGTAAATGGTTTAGGAAATCGTATCGCTTGGCGATGCGATCAAACATCTTCCACGATTCGGCTTCGGTGGGCAGTGGCTGTGAAGAATTTGGGCTCATTCCGGATAATTTTCTATGGGTGAATGCTTAACAGAGTTATGGTGTTGTCATTATACATAGAATAGTCGAGTGATTTCAGGTTCACGCGGATCGGTTGACTCGATTGGTGTGGCTGAGGCACACTAGATACTCGTTTCTGAAAATTATTTTTGCAGTACATATAAAGGAAAACTTCATGGCCAAAGCAAAATCTTTGCCTCCGCGCAATAAAGTAAAAGAAGCTGACACATGGGATTTATCCCTGCTATTTAAAAGCGATAAAGCCTGGGAAACGGCTTTTAAAAAATGGGAAAAGCAAATTGACACCTTCGAAACATATCGCGGGAAGCTGGGTAAATCAGCAAAAACAGTTAAAGAATGCTTCGATTTCGATTGTGCTTTTGACCGCTTAGGCGAAAAATTAGGTTCCTATGCTTTCCTCAAGCAGTCGCAGGATGTGGGAAACAGCACGTATCAAGGTATGGTACAGCAATTTTCATTTGTTGCTACCCGCTCCGGAGAAGTTGCAAGTTTCATTGCTCCCGAACTGCAGGCCCTACCTAGTAAAACCCTGAAAAGCTATATGAAGTCTCCTGTACTGAAAGATTTCCGCATTCAATTGGAACGCCTCATTCGCAATAAACCGCATATTCTTTCTGGTAAAGAAGAGCGCTTGTTAGCGATGCAAGGGGAAGTGGCTGGGACTGCGAGCAAAGTTTTCTCGCAACTGACCGATGCCGACTTTAAGTTTGGTCATGTAAAAAACGAAAAAGGCGAGCAAGTTGAATTGTCCCAAGGATCCTTCTCCGTTTTTCTAGAGTCTCCTAAACGTGCTGTGCGTAAAAAAGCCTATGAGCAGTTTTATGGGCTTTTTGCTGATCACCAAAACACGCTCGCGGCTACATTATCCTCTTCAGTAAAACAGGATGTGTATCGTGCACGTGTGCGTAACCATCCAAGTGCCCGTGAAGCAGCTTTGTTTTCCGATAATGTCCCAACTTCGGTATACGACAACCTCATCGGCTCTGTGCACAACAATCTCGATACCATGTACCGCTATCTGGATATTCGTCGAAAAGCACTCAAGGTCAAAGAACTACACGCCTACGACACCTATGTGCCTTTATTTAAGGGGGGGCGTGTAAAAATTCCGTATGATAAAGCCATCGAACATACGTGTAACGCTGTAGCGCCGCTGGGTAAAAGTTATGTCAACGTATTGCGTAAAGGCCTATCAGAAGGACGTTGGAGCGATCGTTATGAAAACCAAGGCAAACGCAGTGGGGCCTTTTCCGCAGGTGGTTTCGATGGACCTCCATACATTTTAATGAACTATAAGGAAGAGGGTTTTAACGGTTTATTCACCCTCGCGCATGAAGCCGGACACTCAATGCACACTTATTATAGTGCCAAAAATCAGCCCTTTCAAAACTATCAATACACAATCTTTGTGGCTGAAGTCGCCTCCACTTTTAATGAACAGCTCTTGGGTAAATACTTGATGGACAACGCTAAAACAAAAGCCGTGAAGACCGCTTTAATTAGTGAAGAAATCGACAAAATTCGCGGAACGATCATTCGTCAGACGATGTTCGCTGAGTATGAGAAAATTATCCATGCCATTGCCGAGGCCGGAGAACCTCTTACCCTCGAATGTCTTCGTCGTGAGTATCGCGCACTCCTGGAATTGTATTTCGGGCCTAAGTTTGCCATCGACGATGTACAGGAACTCGAAGGCTTACGCATCCCACATTTCTATAGTGCATTCTATGTGTATAAATATGCAACGGGTCTTTCGGCGGCAATTGCGTTATCGGAAATGGTCAGTAACGGAGGCACGAAGGAACGCGACCGTTATTTAAACTTTCTAAAGAGTGGCGGTTCAAAATTTCCACTAGACTTGCTGCGTGATGCAGGTGTAGATCTTGAGAAGCCTGAGCCTGTGGATGCAGCAATGGCACGCTTTAAAGAACTGGTGGATGAGTTGGAAACGCTGGTTTAGCGTCAAATTATTTGTGTTCAGGAAAGTCTTGCTCATAACGTTTGAGCAAGGCTTTTGTGTCATTTGGAAGTATATACACTTTTCCACGAATGTGCTTGGTTTCACCGGGCTTTAGGCCTCCAATACGCAAATCTGAATGAATGCACTTAATCACTCCCTGGAAAAGTTCTTGATAGGGTTCCCAGGCGGTGGCCAACACTTGCGTCTTGTCTTTTGATACGGCCCCAATCAGCCCGTTACTAGGGACTTGATTGCTTAGAGGGCGAGGGTTCACATCGTCTCGGGGGACCCCTTCTGGGCACCATACTTGTCCAGGGGTATAGCGCGCTTTCATGGCCCAATTTTTGGTGGGCATGAATGATTGTTTTCCATCAAGAAAAATAAAGCATTTCTCTTTGTACGCTTGTGTGTCTGGATGATCTTCAAAACCGGTAAAGGTACCCACCCACACGCAAGCCTGTGCCCAATGCGCTTGAGACAGGGTTTGCGTAGGGTTGTGGATTTCCAATCGAAAGTCTACTTCATCCACCCCGCAGGTAATACTATGTTTTACTGTGACACCATCACTTAATGTGCAAAGCAACTGTAAGCTGGTTTTATCTGCACTATGCGATATGATCGTTGTCTTGTGACCAATAGTCGTTTCGCTCCAAACGCGATCGGTAGAGCCGGGTCGGCAATAGGCTTCAATATAGTAAATGTTTAGCTCACCACCGGGAATGGATTCACCATAGATCGATAGTTTATTGTCCGCCCAGGCACATGTAAAGGGAGGGGCGTCTTTGGCGATGGCGATTGGGGACCATGCTATGGCCACGAATAGAACAGAACAAATTGCGTGCATTGGTGTGTTCATGATGGGAGGCTCCTAGACCCTATTGAGTCAAAGTTACCCTATAAAAAGCAAGTACGCCACGATGGGATAACATCATGGCGCACTCAAGGAGGAATTACTGGAATCTTCATCACCGGCCGCACGGTGCTGTCGGGCACCACCAATGTTGAGTTCCTTCAATTTTAGGAAAATGGGACGAACCATTCTCTTATAGTGAATCGGTTGGATAGACCGTTTCACTTATCTTGACATCCGTGTCAAATTTTTTTAACCGCTTAAACATCCATGTCTCGGCGGGATACTACTACTATCGGCATTTAATTGAAATTCTTTAGTATTGGATTTGCATTTTTAAAGAACCTGTGATAGTCCTTGTTTTAGGCCCTTTTCACTGGGGTAAATTATTGACCTTGGTGTCCTAAATTGGCTATGATCTAGTTGTCTACATATAGATTGTAAAGCTCCCGTTAATTGCTGTGTTGAGACATTTATTTCAGCACACCCGATACTACTGAAAACTAGCTTCTAACGGGCCTAACCTGAACAAGGAATGTACTTTATGAAAACCCTTTTTCTCCGTGTGGGAATGATCTGCGCTATGTTAAATGTATTGGCATGTAGTGAGCCAGCTGATCGCGAGCCCATCACGGAAACATCTGAACGATCCACCTATCGATTCCCCATCAAGCCCAATGCAACAAGTGATGAACGTTTTCTTTCTCCTGATCAATTAAAAGAAAAAAAGGCCGCCGAACTTGCAGCAGCCAATGGGAATGTCCGCAACACAAGCCCTTATCATTTTGATGTTCCTCAAGGATGGGCCTTGATTGCGCCTACTCAATTTCGAAACCCCAATTTTAAAGTGGGTTCCTCAGACAAAATTCAATGCTACATGACCACGTTATCCGGAGATGGCGGCGGAATCGCAAGCAATGTTAATCGCTGGTATGCTCAGTTGGGTCTTGAGCCTTTGAGTGAAGAAGAGATTGAAGCCCTAACTTCAGTTAAAGTGATGGGGTATCCTGCCCGCATTGTGAACATTAGCGGAAAATTTAAAGGCATGGGTAGTGAAACAGAAACGGATGTGAACTACCGTCTTTTGGGTGCCGTCATTCAAGCACCTGATTCATTAATTACCATTAAGATGACGGGGCCGGAATCGGATACGCTTCCAGAACTAAGCAATTTTGCCGGCTTTGTTGATTCGCTACACTCCGGTGAAGGCCATAGCCATGGTGATGAAGATGGACAAGCGCATGGACCGGGTGATGGACATGGCCACGGACCAGGCGATGGACACAATCATCCCCCCACCGCCCCTCCATTGAGTGGAGATGAAAAAATGCCGGCAGACCATCCACCGATTGGTGGCGCACAAAAGCCGATGCCAGCGGATCACCCACCAATACCGAGTGCTGACAGCAGTACAAGCAGTGAAGACCCCGCCAGTGGTGGTGGATATGTTTGGGATGTGCCAGAAGGGTGGACTAAATCCGATACCGGTTCTTCGATGCGATTAATCACCTTGTCCATGACAATGGAAGATCAAGAGCCTGGAGAATGTTATATCGTTATATTGCCTGGAGCGGCCGGTGGTCGTCTGGGCAATTACAATCGCTGGTTGGCTCAGTTAGGCAATACACCCATTACCGAAGCGGATTTGGGTGAATTTCCCACTGTAAAGATGTTTGATCAAGATATTCCAGTGCTCAGCTGCGAAGGGTCATATCGCGGTATGAGCGGCGGCGAGAAAGCCGGCTATATGCTACTGGGTACATCTGTAGAGCATGAAGGTCAAAGTATATTTGTAAAACTAATTGGACCCAAAGCAGTCGTGCTTGCGAATCAAAAACAATTTGAAGCCTTTTGCACATCGCTGAAAGTAAAATCATGAAAAAATTAGGTACACTTCTTTTCGCATTTTTTGCATCGTATGCGCTGAGCGTAGCCACGATGTTCTTTATGTTTCTGATCATTCTCTTTGGTACCTTGTACCAAGTTGAACATGGGCTCTATGCAGCGCAAGTAAAGTATTTCGACTCTTTGCTCGTCATGCATCAAGTGGGTCCTTTGGTGTTCCCGCTTCCGGGCGCATATACCTTGATGGTCATTTTATCCATCAACTTATTATGCGGTGGTTTTATTCGAATCAAAAAGAATAAATACACCATTGGAATTTTAATCACTCACTTCGGCATCGCATTTATGATGGTCAGTTGCGCACTTACTTTTCACTTTGCAGATCGCGGCGCAATGCGTTTGTATGAACCGTACGGCGATCAAGCGGGTTGGACTTCAGATGAATTTGTGAGTTACATGGAGTGGAACATCGAAATCGGAGACGGTTCAAAGACTTCGAAGCTTCACTTGATTCCTGACGAGAAGCTGTTTGACTTAATTGGTGATAAATCACGAACGTTTTACACCGAAGAATTGCCTTTTGATATCACGGTATCGAGCTATAGCAAAAACGCCTTCGTAAGCCCTGATAGGCCCGTTAAACCCGATAATGCACGCCTAATTGATGGCTATTTTGTTGATTCAATGCCCTTAAATCAAACCGCCGAACAAAATGTGCCGGGTGCGTATATCAGCATCAAAGACAAAGAAAGTGGTGAAGTTGCTGAAGGAATTGTATGGGGCTATGCGCAATACCCATTGGTCATAACTTCGGCCGGTAAAAGTTGGTATTTCGAATTATCACAAAAAAGGTGGAGTGTTCCTTTCACCATTACATTGGATAAATTCATTCATGACAAACATGCTGGAACAGGC
>CALLLL010000250.1 GCA_938082445.1 uncultured bacterium | reverse complement strand
TTATCTCAATGGCTTCATTAACATATTTTGGATGCTCGATAAGTACTAATGTAATTGCTGGTTTAATCATATCCGCGATAAATGTACCTTCAACACTGGTGTAGGCAACAACTTGATCACTATTATTAAATCTACGCTGTTACTGTTTTCCAGAAGCATCAACCACATGGTACTTTTCCCCAAGATACACTTTCGCCCCTTGGACTGGGGCTCCTTTTTCATTCGTCACTGTTCCAAGAATACGCGCACTTGGTGTCATGAGAATTTCCAAGTCTTTTATATCCTCTGCAACAATATCTACTTCGATTTTTTTAGGTTGGTAGCCCCGTGCTTGAATGACAATGTAGCCCTTTCCAGCATCTTGTTTGGGAATGTTAAATTTACCCTCAGGATGATGCTTCGCTGGCACATTTAACCATTGTTGAAGATTCCAGCTTTTTATCCTTTTGGTTGCAGCTATCGAAAAATCTTGAATCGGTTTACGTGTTACTTCGTCCAGTAGGGTTCCAGCGATGGATACTGTTGGTTGCATTGTAAATGCTGTAGGATTTTTGTCATTTAGCACACTCTGCATTTCAACCTTCGTATAGTCTGGGTGGTACAACTTTAGATCATAAATCCGTTTACTCGATACATTTTCCAATGTAAACTTTCCGTCAATATCGGTAGAGGCTGTTACACCATCTGAGTATGCTTGTCCTCTCACAGAAGCAGACACCCCTTCTATAGGCTCACCTGCAGAATTGCGTACGATTCCATTAAATGTGGCCAATGATTTACTGTCTGGTTTGTGTATCCGCATTTTTAATTGAACATTTTGTACATCTTCCGCTTCACCTAAGGAAATAACTGCCCAAGGCTCGGTATCTTTAGTGGGGAAAGTGGGTTCCTTTCGGTGTATATATGGTCCACTATAGGGACGCCCATAATCGCGGGGCAATCTTTCTACATAAAGGTTGTAAGTGGCTTTGGCTAAGCTGGTAAATGAAAATTGCCCTATCGTCAATTTCTGATTTCTTGCAGCAAATTGGTTTTTACTAATTTCTAGTTTATATTTCGCATCGCCCCCTACTTCCCATAGATGCACGCGCACTTTATCTACCGGCTCATTGTCTTGGTCAAGTACCGTTCCCATTATAGAACCGGCTTTGTTCATCGTAATAACAAGTCCGCTACGCCCTTCTTTGGGTAGAAAAAAACCCTCGATCGGTTTAACTTGTAAATAACCATGCTTTTCTGCAGTAATGCTAAGTCCACTAGCTACACACAACCCATGGACTTTAAATGAACCACTCTGCTTGGTTAACCCAGACAATTTCCCTTCTGGCACTAAGGATTTAACCGAAATCTTTACTCCGTCAATTGGCTTTCCTTCAGTATCTTGAACTCGACCACTTAGTGTAAGCCCATACGTTAATTCAAAATCGGGGCCTTGAATTTTATCGGTAGAGGTAACACTAAAATAGTGCCCCTGATTTTTCTTTTCTTTTTGAGAGACATAGGTGCCCGGTGATATCCAGTAACGCAATGGAGGCATCCCTTTACCGCCCTCATAAAGAATATAATAATTTCCTCGCGACAATGCATCGAAGGTATACATACCATTTTTATCTATTGTGTAATCACGTGAAGGACTAATTCGGTTGTTTAAGGACATCCGAGCCCCTTCAATGGGTTTACCTGTTTGAGCATTCACTACATAGCCCGTGACTGAAGCCTGTTGCTCAGTACCTGCTAGTTTTCCACTTATTATATTTTCAGCTGTGGTTTCGATTTCTACTGTTTCAGATTCCTCATCTACACTTGATGTAGAAATAGTTGATTCTATTTCCATCCCATTATTGTTGGAATGATTCTCTATTGTAATTTCACCTGAATGCCGAAGAAATTGGATTAGTAGTAGTCCCAAAACAATGATTGCTGATACCCAAATTGTAATTACCCAGTGTTTAGTCATGCATACTTCCCATACTGTTAGACCTCTCCCATATATCAAACGTTTATTCAGGCCATTTGTATACATCCAGTGTACAAAAAAAGTGGAAACATGAAAGATCATGTTTCCACTTTGACTCTTTAACTGTGAATAGTGCGGGTTAAGCGCGATACAGGCTTCGTCCGATACCCATGGCTTCGCGGCAATTTTCAACGGTATCGAGAGCAACCGGGGTTACTTTTTCGGCGTTTTCCATTAAGAATTGCTTGACGGATTCGTCGTTGTTACCTTCGGCATGAAACCCATCGATAATGGGTGCATTAAAGTCGTTGATGTGTTCGGCGAGTGTATTTTTGAGCATGCCGTAGAACTTTTCACCACGACGGTATTTGCCTACAAAATCTAAATAGACGTCTTCAGGGGCAAGAAGGTCGAGCAAGGTGTAGATTACCGCAAGACCTGGAGCCAATTGCGGAATAATGTCTGCTGGAGCATCGGAATCGCCTTGAATCGGGCCGGGGTCTGTTGATGTTGGTATAGTCTTTACTTTTTTGAGGACTAATTTTGGATCGTCAAGCAGGCCGAGATCGTTGTTCTCACTCTTGCCCATTTTGGTTCCCCCATCGAGTCCTGGAAGGCGTAGTGCATTCCGCGAAACACCTTGGGGTATCTTGAGGGCTTCACAATTGAATCGATGATTGAATTTACGGGCCATGTCGGAGGCCATTTCAACATGCTGACGTTGGTCATCACCGACAGGAACTTTGTCCGCTTGAACGATAAGGATATCTGCAGCCATTAAAATGGGATAGCCCATGAGTCCATAAGAGATGGGGTTTCCATCGGGTCCATCGGTATTGCCGCCGGGCAATTTAGCGATGGCGTCTTTATACGTGGTTCCGCGTTCAAGGTGACCAATATTGGAGATCATACTGAGTAGAAGATTTAACTCAGCGGTGCAAGGCAGATCGCTTTGGCGATAAATGACTGATTTTTTAGGGTCCAGTCCACATGCTACATATGTACGCAACATGTCGAGTGTGTATCGGAAGTAGTCTACCCGTTCTTTGGCAGTGGTTAAGGCATGGTAATCAGCGATAAAGTAATAGCAAAGCTGATCTTGCTCTTGCAATTCAACGAATTGCTTGATTGCGCCAAAGTAGTTTCCGTAGTGCAAACGCCCTGTAGGACGAATGCCGGACAATACGACTTCTTGTTTCTCTGCCATTTTTTATGCACTCCATGTGTGCCAAAGGCGCACTGATCGAGGATTTTCTAGTTAATACAGATTTCTATTTACTACATTTTTTGCAGTAATTCGAGGAAGACTTTGTTTTCTTTGGTTTTCTCGAGTTTTTCCAAGAGTAGCTTTGTAGCTTCTGAAGTTTCCAGAGGACTAAGCACTTTGGCCAATAGCCACATACGCTGAACGGTTTCTTCGGTCAACAGCAATTCTTCGCGGCGTGTGCGTGAACGTTGTACGTTCATTGCTGGGAAGATGCGTTTTTCCATAAGCTTACGCTCAAGGTGCAGTTCCATGTTACCGGTACCTTTAAACTCTTCATAAATCACATCGTCCATTTTGGAGCCTGTTTCTACGAGAGCAGTAGCGAGAATGGTAAGGCTACCGCCTTCTTCAACATTACGCGCAGCACCGAAGAATCGTTTGGGACGTTGCAAGGCGTTGGATTCCACCCCACCGGTCAGCACTTTACCACTGGATGGAACGATAATATTGTAGGCGCGGGCGAGACGGGTGATGGAGTCAAGCAAAATCACTACATCGCGTTTGTGCTCCACTAGACGTTTGGCTTTTTCAAGCACCATCTCGGCAACTTGTACGTGACGTTCAGGTGGCTCGTCGAATGTGGAGGCGATGACCTCACCTTTTACCGAGCGTTTCATTTCGGTTACTTCTTCGGGGCGCTCATCGATGAGCAGTACAATAACTGCTGCTTCAGGGTGGTTGGTCGTGATGCTGTTGGCAATTTTTTGCAGCACAACGGTTTTACCAGTAAATGGTGCAGCTACGATTAACCCACGTTGCCCTTTACCGATGGGACAAATGAGGTCCATCATGCGCATTGCCACTTCTTTTTGTGTGGTTTCGAGCTTGATGCGTTCATCGGGGTGCAATGCAGTCAGGTTGTCGAACATGATGCGTTCTTTAGCCACCTGGGAGCTTTCGTAGTTAACAGCTTCTACTTTGAGTAGTGCGAAGTAGCGTTCACCGGGTTTGGGTGCACGTACGTGACCTTGGATGGTATCCCCTGTGCGTAGTCCGAATTTACGAATTTGCGAGGGTGACACGTAGATGTCATCTGGACCGGGTAAGTAGGAGTAATCTCCTGATCGGAGAAACCCAAATCCGTCTGGCAAAATTTCGAGTGTACCTTCACCGTATATGGATCCGGCTTTTTCGATACTGGCCTGAAGAATCCAGAAAATAAGTTCTTGTTTTTTCATTCCAATGACTTCGCCGCCCAGCTCTTTGGCCATGACGTTGAGATCGGTCATCGGAAGATTTTTTAAGTCATTGATGGAAAGCTCTGGACCGGAATTATCCGGCGCAATGTATTCCTCATCGGCCACATCTAATATTGTGGGCTTTTTCTTTTGCGGGCGCTGGTTGTTGGAGCGCTTATTTCCGTTATTGTTTTGTTTTGCACCGCCTTTGTTGTTGCTGCGGGAACGGTTTTGGCTTCCTGCGGCTTTTTTACGTGGGCGTGATTCTGCTGTCTTTTTTTCAGACATATGTTACCTCTCTACTATATAGATGGTTTATTTGATTGTGTATTGATTAATCCTGTTGAGCCTTTGGCTCACCCCTTTGGATGTCGTTGTTTTGCTTTATATTTCAACTCTGATTGCTAGTGTATTTCTGCCCAGTGATTTCCAACGCCTACATCGACATCAAGTGGAACATCAAGCTCGATGGCCGATGCCATGATACCTTCGATGGTCTTTGCGATCTCGTCAGCAGTATCATTGGGTGCTTCAATGAGTAGTTCATCGTGTACTTGAACGAGTAGATTTGCATCGGTGCCTTGTAAGGCTTCATCGACACGTATCATGGCAACTTTAATGATATCGGCGGCGGTACCTTGAACGGGTGTATTCATCGCGATGCGCTCGGCCCCTTTTCTGGATTGAACATCGGAGCCGTTGATTTCGGGAATGTAGCGACGGCGGTTAAGCATGGTTGTTACAAAACCGAGTTCTTTGGCTTTTTCGATGGTGGCTTCGATCCATGTTTTCACTTTTGGATATTGCGCAAAGTAGTTTTCGATAAAGGTAGCGGCTTCTTTGTTTGAAATGCCTAGATTCCGAGCCAAGCCGAATGCGCTGATACCGTATACCACTCCAAAGTTTACGGCTTTGGCTTGGCGGCGCATATCGGATGTTACGTCATTTAGATCTACCCCAAAGACACGAGCGGCTGTATCACTGTGGATGTCTTTTCCATCGCGAAAGGCCTGCATCAGGGCTTCATCTTGTGTTAAATGCGCGAGCAATCGTAATTCAATTTGTGAGTAGTCCGCCGAAATGAGTTTCATATCTGGATTGCCAGGAACAAATCCTTGGCGAATCCGACGTCCCATGTCCGTGCGTACGGGTATATTTTGCAGGTTGGGGCTACTACTGGACAGTCGTCCTGTTGCGGCCACGGCCTGATTAAACGATGTATGTATACGACCCGTTTTGGTGTTTACCATTTTGGGTAGTGCTTCTACATAGGTATTGCGTAATTTTTCGAGCATTCTGTACTCGAGCATTTTCTCGGGCAGTGGATGTTCATGTGTGAGTTCTTCGAGCACACTTACATCGGTAGAGTATCCGGTTTTGGTTTTCTTTTTCGGCGGCAGTCCCAGATTCTCAAACAAGACTTTTTGTAATTGTTTGGGGGAATTTATTTGGAAGGGCGAACCGGCGAGTTCGTGAATATCGGTCTCTAGAATGCTTAGACGATCTTCAATTTCTTGTTGAAGTTCTTCAAATACTGATGGGTCAATGGCGATGCCTGTCATCTCCATGCGCATCAACACATGCAGCAAAGGAAGCTCAACCTCGGTGTACAAAGATTCCAATTCTCGCTTTTTCAGGGATTGTTGGAATATGCTCGATAGGCGCCAGGTGATGTCTGCATCCTCTGCAGCATATTCGAATGCAGCATCGAGGGGAACCTTATCGAATGTGATGGCTTTGGCCCCTTTTCCGATTACATCGGAGATAGGGATCATTTTGCATCTGAGGTACTTGAGACTAACTTCAGCTAAATTATGCCTTACTCGGGAGGCGTCCGTCAAGTAGGAGGCTATCATGGTATCTAAGGTGATTCCATTGATGGTTAAGCCTGTATTGGCCAATACCATGGCATCGTACTTAATATTGTGGCCGATTTTACCTATAGATTCGTCTTCAAATAGCGGGCGTAGTACTTCAAAGGCCTTTTCTAAAGGGATCATGGAGTCGATGGGCTCGGCCAATAGGTCGTCTTGGGTATGGGCAAGGGGAATGTAGTATCCCGTGTGTTCCTTGCAGCTCAGCGAAATGCCTACAAGTTTGGCATCCATGGGATCTACGGAGGTGGTTTCGGTATCGAGAGCAAATTCGCCGGAGGCTTTCATTTCACGGACTACGTCTTTGAGCTTGGGAAGAGATTGTACGAGTTGATAGTCTCGTTCGGCTTCTTCGGCTTGGGCGTTTTCGGGCATAAACTCATCGGTCAATTGACGGAATTCGAATTCTTGGAATACGGTGACTAAGGATTCATGATTGAGTTCTTTGCGTGCAAATACTTCGAGATCTTCGTCGAGTTCGACGTCGGTTTTTATCGTAACGAGTTCGAGACTCAGGTAGGCATTTTCTTTATCTTCTATGAGTTTTTCTTTTTGCTTTCCTTTAAGATCTTCGATGTGTTCATATAGGCCATCGATGTCTTTATATTTTTCCAATAACTTTTTAGCTGTTTTTTCACCTATGCCGCGAACACCGGGAACGTTATCTGCAGAGTCGCCCATGAGCCCGAGCACATCGATTACATGTTCGGGGGGGACGCCGTAGCGTTCAACAACATCGGCGGGTGCATACCATTTCCCGTTGTCGCCTTTGCTGGGATCGAAAACGCGTACCGTATCGGTAACGCATTGGAGCATGTCTTTATCGCCGGTGACAAGAACGGGTTCCATGCCTTGATTTTCGGCCATAATGGCGAGTGTTCCCATGACATCGTCGGCTTCTACGCCGGGAATTCTTAAGATGGGGATATCGAAGGCTTCAACGAGTTTATCAATGAGCGGGAATTGTGATTTTAAGTCTGCGGGTGTTTCATCACGGTTGGCTTTGTATTCTGAGTAGAGATCGTCGCGAAAGGTTTTTCCGGGCGCATCGAATACCATGACAATGTGGGATGGGTCGTGTTCGCGTAAGATTTTTAGCAGGAGCCTAGCAAAACCAAATACTGCATTGACGGGGCGTCCATTTGAATCGCGCAAATTGCGGATGGCAAAGTATGAACGAAAGGCGTAGGCCATTCCATCAATGACAAATAGACGTTTATCCATCTATAATGTTCTCCCCTAGACTCAATATTTCTTTTGCAGCGGTGACTGAGGCCCCTTGGGCACCCAGTACTTCTTTAATTTCATTTAATTCTTGCAGCATGGTTTGGCGCGCTGGGGTATCGGCGATAAGCTCCAATGCTTTTGGCAACACGTTGTTTAGTTGTGCGTCACCTTGAATAAATTCAGGGACAATGTGTCGCTTTGCGAGGATATTTACCAGGGATACCGCTTCAATGTTGACCAATATTTTCGCCATCCAGTAGGTGACTGGGGCCACTTTATACATGACGATCATAGGGACATTAAATAAGGCTGTCTCCAGTGTAGCAGTACCGGAGGCAACTAAACAAAATCGTGCTCCGTGGAGTATGTCATAGAATTGGTCGGGGATAATTTCGAGTGGAAAATCCCCTGCAAGCCTCTTCAATTGTGTTGCACGCTCAGCATCTACACAGGGCACAACGAAGCGCGCATTGGGGTATTCGGCGCGTATCCCCTCCCCTACTTTTAGCATGGTAGGGAATATACGTTCGATTTCTTGCTCTCGACTTCCGGGCATGAGACCTATGGTACATTCGCCAACAAAGGTATCTTGTACAGGGACCTCGGCAATGTGATCCATT
>CALLLL010000249.1 GCA_938082445.1 uncultured bacterium | reverse complement strand
CCAAGCAGAAAAAATGGCCTAACATCGGTTAAAACACGAGTATTAGGCCAATTATTTCGTTATTTTGGTGAAATAGACTAGTCAGCGGGCCCGATCATCTTGGATGGATCGACGACTTCTTTAAACTTTTCTTCGGTGAGTAGCCCAGATGCGAGTGCTTCTTCCAAGAGCGTTGTACCGTTATTATAGGCGGTTTTGGCTATTTTGGCCGCGTTATCGTAGCCGATTGTGCTATTAAGTGCGGTCACAAGCATCAATGATTTGTGTAACAATTCTTCGATGCGCTCTTTGTTGGGCTCAATGCCCACAGCGCAGTTGTCGTTGAAGGATTGAGCGGCATCGCCGAGAAGCTGAATGGATTGAAGTACGTTATACATGATAACAGGTTTAAATACGTTTAATTCGAAATGACCGGTTGCGCCTGCGATGTTTACCGCGGCGTCATTCCCAATGACTTGCGCAGCAACCATCGTAGTGGCTTCGCATTGGGTAGGGTTAACTTTACCGGGCATGATGGATGAACCGGGTTCATTTGCCGGGATGATAATTTCACCTAATCCACAGCGTGGACCACTGGCTAGGAATCGAATATCATTGGCAATTTTCATGAGACTGGCAGCAACGGTTTTCAGCGCACCGTGAGTCATGACCATGGCATCGTGGGCTGCGAGAGATTCGAATTTATTGGGCGCTGTTGTGAATGGCAGACCACTTTCTTCTGCGATTTGTGCAGCGACTTGTACATCATACCCTTTCTTAGTATTGAGACCTGTCCCTACTGCAGTCCCGCCTAAAGCAAGTTCGCTTAGCTTTTCCAACGTAGACTCTACACGTTCGATACCGTTGGTGAGTTGCTGGGTATAGCCGGAGAATTCTTGTCCAAGCGTCAATGGCGTGGCATCCATCAGGTGTGTACGTCCGATTTTGATGATGTCATTAAACGCTTCGGCTTTTGCACCTAAAGTGTCGCGCAACAAGCTAAGTTTCGGAATTAAATGACGGTGGATTTGCTCTACCGCAGCAATACTCATTGCGGTGGGAAAGGTGTCATTTGAGGATTGCGACATGTTTACATGGTCATTGGGGTGGACCGGAGTTTTACTACCGAGTTCACCACCGAGGATTTCAATCGCACGATTGGATATTACTTCATTGGAGTTCATGTTGGTCTGAGTACCGCTACCGGTTTGCCATACGACCAAGGGGAAATGATCGTCTAACTTGCCTTCGATAACTTCATCGGCCGCTTGACAAATGGCGTTGCAAATATCTTCTTCCATAAGCCCTAAGGCGGTATTGGTCAATGCAGCGGATTTTTTGAGAATGCCCAATGCGCGGATAGTTTCGCGGGGCATACGCTCTGTACCGATTTTAAAATTTTCCAATGAACGCGCGGTTTGGCAGCCGTAGTACCGATCCGATGGTACTTTCATTTCGCCCATGGTATCGGTTTCGATGCGGTATTCCATCGTACAATTCTCCTGTAAAGTCTTGGGTTGTGCGTGTAATCAATCGAGTGGATCCGAAGCTTGGTGGTTTAGATACCCATTCGAGACAAGGCTTCTATGACTTGCCCCACTGCTTCAGTTAATTTCGGGTGTTCTTCTTCAAAATCGTCAGTCGCTTCTTTTAAACGATCTACTAAGCTATTGTCTTTTTCTTCAGACGGCTCATCGCCCAGCACAGAGTGGATATCGTTCACAACGGTTCCCAGCAAAGCCTGAGCATCCTCGTCCAGGGTCTCGGTCGTGGATAATTCATCGTGTAAGCGTTGCAATAAAGCTTTTAATTCTTCTTGGCTCATCGCGGGTTCCTTATGAGAGCTGAGATCGGGTTATGCGGGATCGGATTCACATTCCCCGCGTTGACGCACGGGGCAGGTATCACAATTAAGCAATTCGCCGTCGTTATTGCGTATTTCTTCACCGCCGCAGGAGCCTTTGATGCATTTCCCTGCGAATATAGCCCCAATAGACATAATGAGGACAACGATTCCGAATACGACTGTGACAATAATGAAGAGTTCCATAGCCCCTATTATACGCTTATTCGGTATGGAATCCCAGTCATAGTGAATGATTCATTATCTTTTTCATCACTTGTTGATTCCCGTGGCATCAATCATGGAGAATAATTCTCTATTTACTTATTTATCGGAGCAATTGTCATGTCATTTATAAAGTCCTTATGTTTTACTCTACTGGTTGGTTGTTTATTGAATACTCAATCCGCTTTCACTGAAGCGACATATATAGATTTGGATAAGGATAGCCACCGTCAGGTTGTCATTGACCGTGAAGCGGGCCAATATCTGGGCCATCCGACGACCGTACTTTTAGAAGACAACAAAACTATGCTGTGTGTGTATCCCAAAGGGCATGGGAAGGGCGGAATTGTATATAAACGATCCTATGATGCAGGACTGACCTGGACAAAACGTCTCCCCACGCCTGATTCCTGGGCAACATCGCGTGAAGTTCCCACACTTCATCGGGTCATTGATGCAGAGGGTACAAAACGCATCATTATGTTTTCGGGCTTATACCCTTGCCGCATGGCGGTAACTGAAGACGACGGGCTTACATGGTCGGAGTTGAAGCCAATTGGCGAGTGGGGCGGAATCGTTAATATGGGCTTTGTCATCGATCTTAAAACAGGACCGGGGCATTACATGGCGATGGCTCATGATGACGGGCGCTTTTTCAAAAAAGGTGGTAAGCGCGCAAATCCGGTTGAGTTTATTTTATACAAAACACTTTCTACGGATGGTGGACTAACATGGTCAACCCCCGAAATCATTCAGCGTGACTCGAAAGTGCATTTGTGTGAACCGGGGGTTATTCGCTCTCCAGACGGTAAACAGTTGGCAGTACTCTTACGTGAAAATAGCCGAACCCAAAACTCACAAATTATTTTTTCCAATGACGAAGGCAATACGTGGACTGATCCGCGGCCTTTACCCGACAGCTTAAATGGTGATCGGCATACAGGAAAATACACTTCTGATGGCCGCTTGTTTATCTCATTCCGTAGCAATTCACCCAAGGGGAAAAAAGCAAAGAGCGAAGGCGATTGGGCAGCTTGGGTTGGCACATATGACGACTTAGCCAATGGGAATTCAGGACAGTACCATGTTCGCCTAAAAGACAATACTAAGGGGAAGGATTGTGCTTATCCCGGCGTAGAAGTTCTGCCGGATGACACGGTTGTCACCACGACATATGGACACTGGACTAAAGACGAAACACCCTATATTCTTAGTGTCCGATTGAAACTTAGCGAATTGGACGAGAAAGCCAAGCTTGCAGCAAAGCCTTTGAAGATTGTGGCCTTCGGTGATTCCACCACCGCGTACCGAAACACAATCAAGGAAGTTTATAGCGACCGTTTACCTAAGTTATTGAAGGAAGAGGGTATCAGCTCTTCTGTGATCAACTCAGGTATAGGCGGAAGCCATACGGGAAGTATGAAAGATAACAAACGGTTTCAGATTCAACATGCGAGTGATCGGTTTGAAACGGCCGTACGTGCGCATAACCCTGATATTGTCATCATTCAATTTGGCTGGAATGATAGCTGGATTGACAGCCAAAAAGAAGGCGACCCGTCACGGATAGGCGTACAGGCTTATGAGAAAAACCTACGTCATTTTATCGAAACGTTAAAGAATGATGGAGCTACGCCTTTATTGATGACGCCTAATCAGGCCCGTGCTGGCGGATTGAAATCTTGGCAGTTTGATCGCACGGAAGAGTACGTTAAGGTCGTCCGCAACCTTTCTGAAGAATACAATGTACCACTTATCGATGTGTGGAATGTATACGGAAGCTACAGTGGGCACACCGGTGGTGATGTGAACGAATTATTACTCGATCTATTGCATCCCAATGATGCGGGACATCAATTGGTAGCAGAGTACTTACAGGGCGCAATTTCCAAACTGGGCAGTTAGGCGTTTATCTTATCGAAAACACAGACGGTTTCCACGTGGGCAGTGTTGGGAAACATGTCGAGCGCTGTGACTGAGTTAATCTCCCAGTTGCCTTTGAGTAGCGTGGCTGTGTCGCGGGCAAGGGTGGCGGGATCGCAGGAAACATAAACAATGCGGTCGGCGTCAGCGTCAATGAGGCTTTCCATGATTACTTTGGCCCCAATACGGGGTGGATCAAGAACAATAGCACCCCAACGTTGGCGGTTAATAAATTCCGGGAAGGCCTTATCGTTACCAATGTGGAATTCACCACGTTCGGTTTGGTCGGCGGCTTGAATGGCAGGGCCGTTTTTATCGAGACCGACGACGGTGGCTTGCTCGGCCAAAGCGAGTGTGAGATTTCCACTACCGCAGTAGAGATCAAGGATGGAGTCGGCGTCTTGTAAAAAGGATTGGACGTGGTCGACAAGCATGCGGTTGAGATCGAGGGAAGATTGGTTGAAAGTACCGTTAACTACGGGCACTCCATCGCGCATGAATTGATGACGCGGACCTTCGTCTTCAAGTGACTGCGCCATAGGAAAGTCTTCTTGTAATTCTTCGGAGGCTTCTTCGGTCCATACAAGCACATTGTCGCTGTCAGGATCGGCGAGCACTTCTATTTCACCGCCAAGCGGTGTTTGGCGCAGCGTCTTGAGCGCGGCGTTCAGGTTGGGATGGCATAGAGGGCATTCTTCGATGTCTACAACCTCGTGCGATTGAGCAGCATAGAATCCCCAACGGCCATTTTCACCTTTGAAGGTGGCTCGGGTGCGATAGCCGGTGCGGAGTTCGGGGTTTTCTAGGCCTTTGACATCGACATCTATCTTGGCAAGTTTATCAAAGCAAATTTTGATAATCTTTTGTTTCCATTCGAGCTGAGATGGATAGTCGAAGTGCAACCATGAGCACCCACCGCATTTCTCGAATACGGGGCAGTCGACAGCCTTGCGGTCGGGCGAGGGCGTAATGATTTTTTTGATGATGCCGCGGCAGTATTTCTTGGTGTTTTTGACGAGTTTAACCTCGACCACATCGCCGGGCAGGCCATAGGGCACGAAACAGATTTTACCGTCGATATCGCCGATACCGTCGCCACCATGGGCCAAACGCACTATAGTTACTTCTTCGAACATGGGATTTCCTTTGGGATACACAGGGCTTGAAAAGGGTAGTATAACGCAAATGCCATAGGTACATCATGTAGAATTATTGAGCGTGGGATTTGGAGTGTTGTTTGAGCTCGCCAATTTTCTGGAGGATGGCCGGGGTCATGGGGAATTGCTCATCGTAAGGCTCCCAATCTATACCTCTGCACCAATATTTCACAAAGCCACCTTCATCTTTATGACGAAATACTAAACCATCTTCTGTATATGTTGGGAGTTCGATAAATAATGGGATTGTTGAGATATAATTTTCATCATCCTTCATTTTGTCGAATTGTTCATTTTTTATTTTCAATGAAAGCCTTATAAACGAGTCGCCACCGAATGAACCGAGTCCTTTAGGCGCAGGTAGGTCTTCATTGAAGTCAACCTTCATTTCTAAAAATTTAGGGTACTCATCCAGAAATGCCAGAAATTGTTCTTCATTTTCCAAGACATATCCGGTGTAAATATAGGTTGGTTGTTCGAATTGTTCAGCTAGGGATAATTTTTTATAGCTTCTGGGCATTGCGGGGCAAAAGAAAGGACCACTGTCTTCGCCGACACCATAGCCCATAACATGTTCATACTCTACGAATAATCGCCCCGGTTTATGACTCATAGGCGGGAAGAGTTCTTCAGGATGGTCACTTGCATACATTTGCATGGCTAAAGGAAATGGGTATTCGATGGCATGAATACACAAAGCTCTATTAATCGTTGAGCCAAATAGAAGCTTACCACCAATTATCCCGACAATAAACAATAGAGCAAATCTGATGGCGAGACTTTTTTTCGTTCTTTTTTGTTTGGGCATGGTATCCTCGATATGGGTAATAGTATGAGTATACGGTTAACTGAAACTTAAATAAACTTTGGGGTATTCACACTAGACTATGGAAGATTCTGGCAACACACGCACTTGGCGTGAGGTAGTGTTTACTTGGTTGATGTTGGCTCTGGTGCTGACAGTGATTGCGACCTTATGTACTTTTGCGGCGGCTTTACACCCTACCCTGGAACTCTCTGTGCATTTTAAGGTGGCCTATTGGTGGGCGGGGCTGTTATGTACAGTAGGCTTCTGTGTACTAAAGCGGTGGGTGTGGGCGGGATTGGCGCTTGTCTTGTTGACGATTCATTCTGTTGGAATATTGCCTTGGTATATCCCAAGAGATGTGGAGGTACCTGCAAACCTTTCGCCCAATCTTACTATTTTATGTGCGAATGTGCTCAGTACCAACAAAAGTCCAGAGAAGGTCATTTCGTATATTCGCGATATCCAACCTGATCTTGTCTTGTTGCAGGAAGTATCCCCTGAATGGGTAACTCTATTGCAGCCATTAATCGATAGCGATTATCCCTATTCTAAATTGGAACCCCAGTCGGATAACTTTGGGATGGCGACATTGAGCCGGGTGCCGGTGTCCTCGATGCATATCTTGGCCCCGGTAAGTTCAGCGATCCCGGTGATTGAAACAAAGCTAGAGATTAATGGACGCGCACTCTCAGTGCTGAATTTTCATCCCCTGCCTCCGGGGCGCCCTGCCATGGCTGATTTGCGCAATGAGCAACTTGACTATTTAGGGCCTTATATAACAGAACAGTCGGATCTTTCGATTGTTGCAGGTGACTTTAATGTTACACCTTGGTCGCCAAACTATGATTCAATGCTAGAAGAGACTGGGCTATACAACACACGTAAAGGTTTTGGTATGCTCCTGACGTGGCCCAAGCCGCCTATCATCCCTATTGACCATATTTTGGCCAGTCCAGCGATAATCACCCTTGATATGCAGGCAGGTCCTAATGTGGGCTCAGATCATCGTCCCTTGGTCGTGGAGCTGTATATTCCTCCGAAAGCGGAACCTTCCCCCACTCCTGAGGATTAAACCTCTACCCAATAAATCTGATTGTTTGCGATAGTGCTTGGGGTGAATTATACTTGAGCAGCTCCATGGTGGAGCCATCGTTACACTTTCCTAAGGGGGCTTAGTGGAATTACATCCAGCCATAACTATTTTCGGCATCGTCGGTATGATTATTTTTCATAGCCGATTCTATGTGCAATGGATGGTTTCCGAATATCACGGTAAAAGCGTGATGCCTCCCGTGTTTTGGTACTTGAGTTCGGTGGGCTCGGTGCTGTTGATGATCTTTGGCATATTAACTCAATCCCCTTTGGGAGTGCTGAATCACAATATCAATATCGTCATTTATATTCGCAACATAGTGCATATCTGGCGCGAAAAGGGCTATCTCACCTCAGGGCGATCAATGGCTCTACACATTGCGATGGGCATTATCGCATTGATCGGAATTTCATTTTTGGTACGCACTTGGTTACTTGAGTGGGGTGTGCAACAAGAAAAACCCAAAGATGAAGCACTGAAAGAATGGGGCTGGCTATTGGTGGGTGTGATGGGCACTGGCCTTTTTGGCTTACGCATGATTGTGCAATGGATCGCCACTGAAAAAGAAAAGAAAAGTGTTGTACCGAAAAGTTTTTGGTATTTAAGTTTTGTGGCCGCTTTGTTGTCCACGGCTGCATTTGTACATAGAGCCGAATGGATTTTTGCGATAGGTAGCGGCCTTACCTTGTTGATCTATAGCCGTAACATTTGGTTTATACTACAAGGCAAGGAAGACGAAGTGCAGGAATAAATGAATCGTATATGATTCAAACTATAGGAACACTCTAATGAAAGCTGTAATTTTTGCTGCAGGAAAATCAACGCGTACCTACCCATTGACCTTGACACGCCCAAAACCCTTGTTGCCGGTCGCAAATAAACCAATCATTGTTCATCAACTGGAAGCCTTACCCGATAGCGTGGATGAGGTGATTGTGGTTGTGGGATATATGCGTGAAATGATTGAGGATGCCTTGGGCAATAGTTTTAACGGCATTGCATTGCGTTATGTTGAGCAAAAGGAGCAAAAAGGTACTGGTCATGCGCTATTGCAATGCAAAGACTACATTGATGATGATTTTCTGGCCTTTAATGGGGACGATATTTACCACAAAGACGATATGGAAACCTTAGCGAATTTTGAGCAAGGCTCTTTGTGCACGACTGTTGAAGACCCTTCTCGCTTTGGCGTATTTATTGTCAATGCTGATGGTAACTTAGAGCAAGTCGTTGAGAAACCTGATACACCAATTTCTTATCTGGCCAATATTGGGGCCTATAAATTTACGCCTGCGGTTTTCGACATTTTGGAAACCACCCCTTTGTCTTCTCGAGGTGAAATTGAAATCACCTCGGCCATTCAATCCATTGCTGAAACGGCACCCTTTGCTATTCGCGAAATTACCGGACATTGGTTGTCCATCGGATATCCTTGGGACATATTGGATGCGACTCAGGCCTTTTTAAATGAACTCAAGGATGATCGGCAAGGCGATATCCATGAAGGTGCTTTCATTAGTGGAGCTGTTTCTGTAGGTCGCGGTACGGAAATTAAGCCGGGCGTGGTCATCGAAGGTCCTGTCATCATCGGAGAAAATTGCATCATTGGCCCCAACGCCTACATCCGTTCACACAGTGCCATTGGTAATAACTGTAAAGTAGGGCAAGGCTCTGAACTCAAGGGCACCGTTTTAATGAACGGAGCCAAAGTGCCTCACCTAAGCTATATTGGTGATAGTGTAATTGGGGAGGGAGCCAACTTGGGTTGCGGGACGACTACGGCCAATTTCCGACATGATGGCAAGAACCACAAGTCCTTGATAAAAGGAAAGTTAGTGGACACAGGACGGCGTAAATTTGGTGCTATTGTGGCGGATGATGTCCATACAGGCATCAACACATCCATTTATCCAGGCCGAAAATTATGGCCACATACCTCAACCTTGCCTGGAGAAATAGTCAAAACCGATATTGAAAGCTAAATTTAACTTCAGTATTTTCTTTATAATGCCGAATCAAAAAATTCGACATAAGATCATTTTTACAAACGACTTAGGCGCTAAATATTTACTTCAATTCGCCTTTTAGAATATTATCAAGTATAATCTTTTATGTTCTCAGCATGAGGCATATTACGGTAATAAAATAGACTGAATTCAGGAACCTGTATGAGTCAGAAGCTAAGAATCGAGAATATCGAAGAGTTTGAAGCAGCCGTTCGGCAGCAAAATCTTTCCGCCCCGAATCAACAGGTGGATATCATCGAATATGTTCAAGGTGTCAAAGAAGCCTTATCTTCTCTTGTGGACCAAGTGGTCGTGGATCAAGAAGAATCCTCTCGCATGGTGGAACAAACCAAAGAAGCCTTAGATGAAGAAAAGAAAAAGGCTGAAGAACGAACAGATTTTTTAGAAGCACAAGTTAAAAGTCTCGAAACAAAATTAAACAATCGAAGTATTAAACTTAAAGAAACGCGTAAAGCACTAAAAGAAGCCAATAAAGCGCTGAAAGTTGAACAGGAAAATTCAACTCAATCGACAATTGATGAAGATGCATTGGTTGAACTTAAAAATCAATTGCATGATGCACAGGAAGCCAACCTTGCAGCAAAAGATAGGATTTCTAAATTGGAATCGGCGTTGGACGAACAAGCCGATGTTGTTGAAGCCGGGCAAGAACTTAAAAAGCATCATGAGCAACAAGTCGCTGAACTGGCTGAAGCGACAGAATTATTGGCCGCAGCAAAACATGGCGCCGATAGCATGAAAGCGGAGCTTGATCCGCTTAGAGTAGAATTGAAGCAAGCTCAGGAAACCATTGCCGCTTTTGATGAGAAGCATGCGAGCTCAATCGAAGCATTGGCGCAGGAACAACAAGAGTCTAATGCTGCTCGAAATCGTATATACACTTTGGAAAGCTTACTTGATAAAAAAATCAAGCGTCTTGAAAATATTAAAGCGGAACGAGATGGAATTGTCCAGACGTTGTCTGCACTTCAAGCAGAACGTGAATTAACGGCTGACGAAGATGCCGCAAATTTACGTGAATTACGGGATGCGCAAAAGCAAATCGCTCAACTTAATGATGCTCTTGAAGAAGAAAAAAGATTGCGTATTGAGTCTGAACAACTGCACGCTCAAGCCATAGCCGAAAACAATCCACAAGCCCTTGACCAACAGCTACAGCAACAGCAAGAACGTATTGCTGCCTTGGAAACAACCGAACAAGCAAGCGCTGATACTATCATACGATTACAGAAAGAAGTCGCACTGTCCCAACGCAATGCTGAAGACGAGAAAGTACGCTCAGAAGAATTGCGTGAACGCGCTCGCGCGACGTTGGACTCCGACAAACAGAAAGATGAACGGATCCAGCAACTTGAATCTCAACTTAATTCCCTCCAGGTTGAGAAAAATAATCAACAAAATATTCATCACCATTTACATGAACGAATACACACCCTTGAAGAAGAAATTAAGGGAGCGCATAAATTAAACGAGATCCTCAGGTCTCAACCAGCGGAATCTTCGGAAAAGAAGACCACTACACAAATTGATGTCAACCTGAAAGTAATTGAGACCAACAATCGTTTGGGAACGTTGCTACTTAAATCCGAAGTCATCACCCAAGAGCAATTGGATGAAGTATTAATGGAGCGTCAACGTCCAGATTATGACCGCAGTATGCGAATTGGGCAGCAATTTATTGAAAAGGGCTATGCTAATGAGGATGTAATTGCGCAGGCAATTGCACATCAACTTAAGGTGCCTTTCCTGCGTATAGAGCGCAATACGGTTAAATATACTGCTATTCGCTTTGTCCCCCGTCAATTGGCTCAAATGCACAGTTGTATTCCAGCCTACATCCAAGGCGGAAATTTGATGTTGGCTATGGTCAACCCAATGGATTTGATTGCAATTGAAGATATTGAACGCAGTAGTGGATTGCCTGTAAAGGTAATGATAGCTACCCGTGCTGATATTTTAGATGCAATTAAGCGGTATTATAAATAATCGAAGCGAAGCACCTCTCCCCCCTTATCGTTCTATCTCAAAGTAGAACACTCCCCTAAAATTTGTTACTCTTGTGTCTACAATTATTCTCAAGGGAGATACACTATGCTTAAGCACGTATTTGCTACATTTTCGGTATGTAGCATACTTTCTATTTCAGTCAATGCATTAAGCCCTGAAGAGGCGCTAAAATCGTTTGAGTTGCACCCCGATTTTTCGATTGAACTTGTGGCGAGTGAGCCGGTAGTCAAAGATCCTGTGGACATGTGTTTCGACGCACAAGGCAGAGCATATGTCCTTGAATTTGCTGGTTATCCTTTTCCTGATGCTCCAGGTAACATAATTTTACTTGAAGACACCGATAAAGATGGGCAATTCGACAAGCGCAACATCTTCGCCACAGGCTTCGAAGTGGCTCCATCCATCATGGCATATAATGGCGGTCTGCTTGTAGCCGATCCCCCTGAAATAGTTTTTCTCAAGGATTCCGATGGCGATAATGTAGCCGATATTCGCGAAGTGGTGCTTGGTGGATTTCCAGCCAATAACCAACAACACAATGCCAATGGCTTAACCTATGGACTCGACAACTGGATTTATGGCGCAAACGGGGGGAATTCCGGCTCACCTTATTGGCCTGAAACGCCAGACAAAACCATGCCCATTGCTTGGGACGATTTTCGTTTCGATATTGACACCAAGCGATTTGAACGCACCACACGCTCTTCGGGTGGATTTGAAATTACCCACGATCCCTATGGCCGCTGGTTCAGTACACATAATATGTACCACGTGCAGCATACGGTATTCCCAGATCGCTATTTGCAACATATCCCGAGCCCTCGTGGAGGAACGCTTGAACGTATCTCAAACCATGAAGAGGGTGGCTTGGGTCGAATCTTTCCTATCGGCGCTCAAGAAACACGGGTCAACCACCCTGAACAATCCGGGTATTTCTCCGCTGCTTGCGGCATCACCTATTATGATGGTGGCGCATTTGGTGAAGCCTATAATGACAACCTTTTTGTCAGTGATGTGGTAGTGAATGTAATTCACCGCGACATCATACGTGAAAATGGTACAACTTTATCTGCGGCTCGTGGTCGTGAACGAGTAGAATTTTTAGCTTCCCCCGATCGCGCTTTCCGGCCTGTAAATATGACTATTGGTCCAGATGGTGCGATGTATGTGTTGGATATGAATCGTGATGTGATTGAACATCCTGAATGGATTCCCGATGAGTTGGAAGAAAAGATGGACCTCGACGCGGGTAAAGACAAAGGCCGCATATACCGAATTACACCCAAAGCCGGATTGCCGCGAGTGACTGTCAATTATGCCGCAGCGAATTCTCAAGTATTGATTGCCGCACTTGGCCATCGAAATGCCTGGCACCGTAAAACAGCTCAGCGTTTGTTGGTGGAACGCAAGGATCTAAAGGTTGTGCAAGGGCTTGAGATTCAAGTTAAAAACTCGAAAAATCCACTTGCCCGTCTTCATGCTTTATGGACTTTAACAGGGCTGGACGCTCTTAGCGACAAGATGGTCTTGACTGGGTTACGTGATTCAAACGCTGGAGTGCGCGAAAACACATTGATGATGATTGAAGAACGCGGTGCACAAAGCGATGCGGTTCAGGAAGGAATTACTAAGTTAGCCCATGATCCGCACCCAAGAGTGCGTATGATGTGTGCGTTAGTGATGGGTTCAAATCCTACAGAAAATCGTTTAACAGCTCTGCAGACGATCATCGAGCAGGACCTCAATGACCCTTGGTCTCGCTTAGCATTGACCAGTGCCATCGGCTCTGATGCACCCGATGTTATTACGATACTTGTCAACGACAGTGATGCAACAATTCAAACACAAGCAGCACCTTTAATTGGTTCTTTGGCTCAAATTGTAGGTCGAGATGGAAATCTTGAATCCATTCGCACGGTGATTGGTTTAATTGCGGACAAGGGTGAAACAAGTGCAAGTGAACTCACTCAATCACATATTTTGGATGGTCTCGTTTCTGGAATGGCTATGGCTAAATTTGACACCAAAATTTTCACCGATGACGATTCATTAATGAATATGCTAAGCACTCTTCAAAAATCGGAATCGCTGAGTATTCGTCATAAAGTTTGGCAAGTTATGGGGCGTCTTAATATTTCCATTGAACGAAAATTTGCGAAACAGTTACGTAAATCTCGTGATATCGTTTTGGACAAAAAACAACCAAGCAGTGCTCGACAAGCCCATTTGAACTTATTGGAATTTGATAGCGAAGAAAATCGCTTGCCTATTCTTTTTGCCTTGCTCAACCCAAAGGAACCTGCGCAGCTACAAGCTTCAGCTATCACTCAGTTGAGCAGAATTCGCAATAGTGAAATCCCAGGGAAATTAATCACCATATGGGACACTCTTGGTCCCAAAACACGTGCCCGCGCATCTGATTTGCTTATTTACCAATCGCAAAACCACGAAGTTTTACTCACAGCATTAGAAAACGGTGACCTTATCTTAGGTGAGATGCGATTTGATTTAGAGCGAAGACGCAGACTGCTTTGGTCCAAAAATGAATCTGTGGTAGAACGTGCGAAAAAGCTTTTTAGTGATGCGGGCGTTGTCACTCGAAAAGAAGCGATGGCACGTATGCAGCCAGCCACTACCATGAAAGGCGACCCTGCGAAAGGGGCACTGATCTTTACCAATAAATGTGCTGATTGTCATACGATTGGCACTGAAGGTTCAGACTTGGCTCCAAACTTAACCGATATATTCCGAAAAAGTTCTGAGACTTTATTGCACGATATTGTCGACCCCAATGCAGCGATTGACACAGAATATATCGCGTATAACGTGGAAGTAAAAAGTGGTGAGTTTTTTAGTGGCATCGTAGTTCGCGATGATGATTCGGGTGTAACACTTCGCAACTCTGCCGAGGAACGCAGTTATGCCCGTGATGATATCGTAGAAATGTTTTCGAGCGGCATCTCCATCATGCCGGAAGAATTGGAAGTAGACATGGATGTACAAGCCATGGCCGATTTAATTGCGTTTTTGCAACAACCTCGTTAAATGAAACTTGAAAGGATAGACTCGTGAAACTAGCTGTGAATATTTTATTGTTGTTGTGGATGTTGATGAGTGTGGGTGTTCAGTTCAATGACCCCGATGGATTATCGTGGGCCATCATCTATGGCTATGGTCTCGTGATGATACTCATGGCTATGGCCGGACGCTACAAGGCCCCCTTACTGCTATTGGGTATTGCAGCATATACCATTGGCGGAATCGTTGTTATGCCGGACACATTTGCCGACATGATGGACACCAATGAAGAAGCCCGAGAAAGTATCGGTCTGTTCATTTCTGCTGGATGTGTTTTAATTCTTTTATTGCAACACAAATTGGGTGGTGACAAATCGATGGCGGTTGAGGATGTAGTGAAACCATTGGATTAAGCAATTAGACACCTATGGGAGTGGGTTATGAGGAAAAGAAAGAGGAAGAAGAAAAGAAACAAGGGCAATCAGTATTATAGGAAACCGAGTGACCGTGAAAATTATATAGCTGACATTGTCATGCGAGTTGTAATTGCGATTATAGCTTTTTTTATTGCACTCGTGGCTCAATCGTTTATGATTAGAGGTGTTATATTCATTATTCTTTCTTGGCATGCGTTTATTGTGCCTACAATTGTTGCCATCATCGTATTCTTTTTTCCGGATGCCTTGAATTGGTGGTTCGGCGAACAGAATGTTTCAACGCTACATGATGTTAAAGAAGCTGAACGAAAGCAGAGAAATAACTCATAGTTTATAAGTAGATTTAATTGCATACCTCTAAAGAGGACTTTTTTAATGGGACATTCTCAGGAATTCAAAAAATTAAGTCCCCGAGAAGAATTTTGGGTAGACCAATTCGTCCGTTGTGTTTTGGCCAGCATCGCATTTATTGGCATCTTTTTACTACAACTATATCGATTTCATTTTTTGAGTTCCGGTATAGCCACCGACAACGAGAGTATTTCATGGATATCAAATATTTTGAATTGGCGATATCTTATATTTCCATCAATAATTGCAATCATTTGCTATTTTTCACCCGATTTTCTTAGAAAACTATACAACAACCACAATAATCTTTAATTCAGCCCACCAACAAGGAATCCACCCAATGTCCGATATCCCACCCCATATGATTAAGCGCGTTGAAATGGGTAAAGTCATGATCCAGAGTATGGTTGATGGACCTACGGAGGTCATTGTTCAGTCTCTTGAGCAAGGCAAAGCGGCTTTCCTAGCCGAACTTGATGGCCTGAGTGCTGAGCAAATTGAGTTTAAACCTGCAGAAGACCGTTGGAGTATCCAGGAAATTGCTCTGCATGTTTCCCATGCTATGCGGCATGTGGGTGAGTTGTCGCTTTTACTGGGTGAGGGACAGTTGCGGGAGCAACAACCGATACTCGAAGCGGGATTAAGCGATGAAGACCCTGGCGATTGGGGGGCAATCCTTGACTTAGTTAATCAAAGCTTCGATGTGAGCTTAGAGGCTGCCCGGAAGCTTGATGCACTATCTGCCCCGGATGATTTACTCAATCATCCTTGGTTTGGGCCGCTTAATAGCCGCCAATGGGCCGCCTTCAACATTATTCATTGCATGGTACATGTGGCCCAAATCACCAAGAATAAAGAGGCTGAGGGCTATCCCAGTTAGGATGCATGATCTTCCGTAATCAGCACATTGCCCATTGCGTACAGTTCTTCCAGGGATTTGCCCCGCGCTTTTTCAATACGTGCTAGGCGTTTTTGGTATTGGGATGCCCCAAAAGCCACCACATCATCGTATAGATAATTAAACGGCAACTCACCTATACGCGCTTCGCATTCGGTGGTCACATTCATTAAATGAGTAAAGCACTCTTCCATGATGGGGGGAATGATCTCGAATAAGTCTGGGTATTCTGCAACGATACGTGAGCACAACCACACACCAAAAGCAATATGCCTTGACTCGTCTAACTGTAATTTTCGAATACCGCTGCGTGCACCGGGCAAGATATTTTCACTGTCCATCAATTGGTACCAAGAGTAATACCCTGTTTCAGCGAGAATTCCTTCAATTGCAAGATTATAGGTGGCAGAAGCGCGAAGTAAATTTTCAGGTGAAGGGTCATCATATAATGCGCTCATACGTCCCGTGAATACTTCGCCAAAATAGTGCATGTGAGAAGGAACGTAATATTGATCCATATCTTTCGTGCTGACGCCCCACGAACTAAATACACGGTTAAAAAAATCCACATGTTTGGCTTCTTCCCATAAAAATGAGGTAAGGAAGATTTCTTCTTCTAGGTGTCCCCCATCCGCTACGGTTTTTATTAAGGGTAATAGATCCAAGGTGACTGCTTCTTCCCCGCTGAGAAATTGTGCGCCCAGCATCAGAATATATTCTTGCTGCACATCACTTAGCTTATCCCAATCCGCTCGATCTTGCGTGAAATCGATGTCAGCCGGATTCCAAATACCGAGTTTCTTTGCTTTTTCAAATAGAACCATTGGCGGTAAACTTCGATTAAGTCCACGAGTTGTTGTGGAATAGGAAGTACGTGAAGAGGTGTAAATGGACATTTTCCCTTCCTTTCGAAAAGCGTGATGATTTTCTACAATAGGCCCTTTATCTGATAAACTAGAATCATTATTGTACACCATCTGTGGTGATTTGTCTGGGATTAAAACTGGAGTTCGATTATGCGTGTTTTGCTTTCTATTATAGCCTTCTCTATTGCATGTTCCATATCAGCGCATGCCAATACGGACTTAAGTAAACAGGTTGTAATTCGAAAAACGGACTATGGCATTCCACATATATTGGGGGAAACTGAGAAAGCAGCCGCTTATGGTTTTGCTTGGGTACAATGTGAAGATCACTTTCCACTGCTGTATAAATCAATGGTCCGCGGACGGGGTGAATTGAGTCGATGGTATGGAGGATCTGATTCGCATATACAATTCGATTTTCAAACTCGTCTTCTCCGAGCACGCGACAATATTGAATCTCGCCTACCAGCGCTACCTACAGATTATGCTGATGTCCTCTCTGGTTTTGCTGAGGGAATTAATGCTTACATGGCAGCACATCCGAATGAGGTTAAGCCCTGGATGACTCCTGTGACATCACTTGATGTAGCTGCAGCCTGGGAAGTAGCGATTATGCGTTTCACTTTTCTGCGTGGCAATGTAATTGAGCGTTATCGTAATGCGATCACAAATTCTTCTAAGTCTATTGAATTCGAAGAAGAGGAGAGTGTGGGATCAAACATGATTGCATTATCGCCAAAACGCAGTAAAAGTGGTCATGCGATGTTATTGAATAACCCTCATCAGCCTTGGTCAGAAGAGGCGAGGTATTATGAAGCGCATATCACCGTTCCGGGTAAGTACAACTTTTATGGCTCGACATTTATAGGTGGACATATTCTTACCACAGGATTTAGTGAATATTTGGGGTGGACACATACGGTCAATTACCCTGATTTATCTGAACTATACAAAATTAAGATGGATCCTGAAAAACCGAACCATTATTTATTCGATGGGCAATCAATTCCCTTGGAACATAAAACCGTTTCGATTCAGATTGATGGAAATAAAAAGCGTTCTCAAGACATGTGGTGGAGCCCATTGGGTCCAGTTGTTTATAAAGATACAACATTTGTGTACATCCTTCGAGCGGCCGGATATCAACAAAAAAACTCAGGTATACAGTGGTACCGAATGGCACAAGCAAGAAATTTAACTGAGTTTCGCGATGCCTTGCGAATGCAATCCATTCCCATGTTTAATGTGGGCTATGCCGACCGAGATGGAAATATATACTACCTTTGGAATGGAATGGTTCCTAAACTTCCGCATGATGGTAATCGGTATGAAGCAGTTTCGGCAGCCGGGGAAAAAGATATTTGGACGGAATTTCATCCTTTGGAAGAGTTGATGCAGGTAGTTAATCCCATGGGTGGCTATGTTCAAAACTGTAATTCTCCTCCCTACTTTACCAATTTATATACACCACTGAAGCGATCTACCTATCCTACCTATTTCCCTGAGAACGCTTTGAGTATACGCACACAGCATGGGTTAAATTTAGTGCATAATGACAAAATGTTTTCTCTAGAAGATTTAGTGGATGCTAAATACAGTATGAATATGTTGCTGGCTGACAGAATTAAGGATGAACTTATTGCTCTCCTTAGTTCCACACGTTTAACGAAGGAAGAACAATCGGCTGTCGAATTATTGCAAAAGTGGGACAACTCTGCTTCTGCTCACAGTCGTGGTAGTGTGCTGTTTAAAATTTGGTGGGCTAAGTATCGACAAGGAGACGCAGTCTTTTCAACAGAATGGACGCCGGATCAACCAACAACAACTCCAGCTGGAATTGGCTCCCCGAATCGAGCCATCAAATCATTCCGCGATGCAATGAAGGAATGTACTGAGCGATGGGGAAACTGGGATATCCGATGGGGCGCTGTCCATCGCGTACAGCGTGGAGAGTATAATCTCCCTGTTGGCGGTGGTGATCGACGCCTAGGCTGTTTTCGCGTGTGTGAGTATTCCGAGAATGACAATGGTCAACTGGTTATGCGAGGTGGAGATGGATTTGTGTTTGCCGTCGAATTCGCCAATCAACCAAAGGCTTATTCTGTTCTCGCGTATAGCCAAAGTGGACGTCCAGAGTCACCGCATTATGCTGATCAAACATGGCTCTTCTGCTCAAACAAAATGAAAGTGGTAGCCTTTTCGGAAGATGCCATTAAAGACCAATTAATTACCGAATATCGCCCTAAATAAATTAAAAGGAGAATCGTACCAATGCCTAAACTATGCCTAAATCCCCTGAATCAGCCCGCTGGTGGCCCTCCCTATTCCCCTGCCGTAGTGGCCAATGGATTCATTTATATATCTGGTCAAGGTCCAATGGCGCAAGATCATAGTGGTGTAGTACCGGGGACTTTTGAAGAAGAAACTCGATTGACAATGGACAATGTTAAAGCGATGGTTGAGGGTGTGGGTGCCACGATGAATGATGTCGTAAAAACAACAATCTTTTTGGCCAACATGGATAATTTTGCAGAATTTAATGCGCTATACGCTGAATATTTTCCAAGCTCGCCCCCTGCACGAACGTGCATTCAAGTAGCCCGACTTCCACTTGATTTTCAAGTGGAAGTAGAGGCCATTGTCAAGCAACCTGAATAATATTTTACGGTTGCCAAATGCTCCCGGCGATGAATTGCTGGGGGTGCTCAGGCGATGCCCAATAGTAAAAGGCGGCAAGTTTTCCATCGGGGCGAAGTACCATACGCGGATAGCCCATATCAGCCCATTGATCTACACTTTTATATTGACTGCGAATCACGAATTCTGATCCCCAGGTCTTTCCCCGATCTTGGCTGTATTTTCCTGCGAGAAGTTGTGAATCTCGATCGCCATAAATACAGCAAATTCGTCCATCCGGTAATTCGGCAATAGAGGGTGGATTGGAGTTGGTTAAAATCTCTTTGACTTTGCTACGGTAACGCCAAGACTTGCCTCTATTCTTGGACACATAGATATCGATAGTACTTTCTAATGGCACTTTGTTGGTCATAATTTTTCTGTATGCCAACATGTAATCGCCATTGGCTAATTGGACAGTCTGCGGCATGATAGCGCGATATTCATCTGTTTTGGGCGTAATCCATGTAACAAATTCAAAGGTTAATCCGCCATCATTGGTTTTCACGCAGGCTATTCGGCTGGTGGCGCCTTCGCGATCTTCCTCAGCAGTAATGATGAGTGTGCAGCTGTTGGAGTCGTTCACAATATAATCTGTTCGAGGCGTGAGAATCTTGCCTTTTAATTCAGGGTGATCATTTAGGCTCCCAAAATGATGTGGGCCTTTCCAAGTAGCCCCGCGGTCATACGAATAGTAAAAACCGCCTTTGGGGTCATCGTTACCATGATACCCAGTGGCAAAAACCCGCATTGCAAAGCCTTCATGCTTAAAATCCATAGGGATGGTCAGTGCGGTTTTACCTTTAGGTAGCCACTTGATATTTTCATCGTCCAGAAAGTTATCAGGATCAAAGACTGTCCAAGTTTGGCCATTATCTACACTACGGGCAAACATACTATGCTGTATACCCTTGAGATTATGGCCTTCGCTATTATTAAATTCACCCTGTGTAAATCCTACGAGAATTTCATTATCCCATTGCCACACACCATTGTTAGCTGGCCAACCGTTGAATTTATCCGGAGAAGCAGCCACGGTGTAATGTTCGAGAAGACGCGGTTGTTGCGCTATGGATTGGACAGTTTGAATCAGTAACAAGATCATTATCGGCGCTAATCGGAACATTAATTTCTCCTGATTTAATTAAAGTATTAATTGGGCGTAACTTCTTTGAAATTTTTAGCATCATTGGGATCGCCATCCCCATCGTACAATGCTTGCGCTGGGTAGGGGTATAATGGACGCGTTTTATCTGGGTTGGATTTTGTGGCGATTATTTTATCTGGCGCAGAATCGTTTTCCACCCAATTCACAATCACATCGAGCCAATCTACCCCAGACACTCCAGGCCCTCCACCGCAGTGGTAACAGCCAGGGATCATAAACAATCGTGCGAAATCTGTTGCCTTGGGATTGCGCTTAAGTACTTCATCGTAGTATTCGATGGTCGCTTGAGCTGGCAATGCAGCATCAGACCAACCATGCCAAATGATAATCTTCCCACCGCGAGCTTCAAATGCATCCATATCAGGATCGGTTGCATTGAGGACTGTACCTGCAAGATGAGTGTCTTTTTCCCAGCCCTCTAAGTCATAGGTGGAATAATCCCAGTCGGGATCTTGAAATACAAAATATTTATAAATATTGGTGGTAAAAGCATAGCCTAAGTTCACGAGATTAGGGATAGGCCCCACTTGCCATACAAAGAGTCCACCATTCCCTTTTTCAGCACCAATTGGAAAGCCCGAGTAAATTTTCCCTCGAGAATTACTGGGACCGCCATAAAGTACTTTTAGTGCCGAGCGTTGCTTTTCGTTCAACCACTTAATCTGATCCAAGTCGAACTTTACATTGACAGGATCGGTGATGATGCCGTCTTCCAAACCATCTTGCGCATCTGTCAGCGCCATAATGTCATCGTATAATGTGTCAAGATCTTTTTGCGTTAATACAGTTTCTTTAAGGTTGTTGGGATCCGGGTACAATTCTTGATTACTATTGATACCCATCGCCGCAAAACCCGTCCAATTAAATGCGGGTGCTCCAGCTACGATACCATCGAAATCATCGGGGTAACGCTGAGCTTCCATCATGGCTTGCCCCCCGCCACGCGAGCATCCTACGAAGTATGATTTTTCAATCGGTTGTTGATAATAAGCACGAATGATCGCTTTAGATACTTCCGCTGTGCGGTGTATAGCAGCGTGTCCGAAGTTCACAAAGGCTTCCAAGTCATCTTGTGCCCAACTGCCATCGGTACCCGCTCCCTTATGCCCCGTATCTGTACCGGAGGTGGCGAATCCCTTATTCACCGATTTCCATATGCCGTTTTGCACAGAGCCCACAAGTCCCCCACCGCCGCCCATGGCAAAGCGACCGTTCCAATCATCCGGCAGAAGTACTTCAAAATGTATAGCCTTGCCTATCACACCTTGCACCTCAACATGGGGTTCGGCCTGGGTGCCTCCACGCTTTGCTTTGGCTTGATATACCACTGAAATGAGTCGCACATCGGGCAATTGTAAAGCTTTCAATTCATCTATTGATATAGGCTCTGCGGCTTCTGCCCAGCTTGTACATATACTGATTAATAATACTATCGCAATACTCAGAAATGACTTCATTGATGTTCCTCCGAAAAGTATTTGAAACACATAATACCATAGCCTTAGGTAAAAGTAATGGGGGAATATTCTAAAATCGATTCGTGAAATAATTTTAAATCGGCTCCTGAACACTGTAGGATAGCAAAATAGTTTACCACCAAATCAAAAGGTACTGTTCTTATGAATCATGATGAGTATATGAGCTACGATGCTGTTGGATTGGCTGAGCTAATTCGTAAAGGAGAGTGCACCGCTCAAGAGCTCACTGAAATTGCCATTTCGTTATCGGAGCGTATCAATCCAATCCTCAATGCCTTAGCGTATACCGATTATGATCGCGCCCGTGAGCGTGTTGGCACTATTGATCCTGAATCGTTTTTTTGCGGAGTCCCTAGTTTCCTAAAAGACAATGAAAATGTAGAGGGATTGCCTACACGCCAAGGCTCTCATTCCATGCCTCCTACCGCATTGGATCATGACTCACCTTTCGTCAAACAATATTTGTCTACCGGTCTCAATTATTTAGGTAAAACGACCTTACCGGAATTTGGGTTAACGTGCATCACTGAATCCAGTCTTTGTGGAAATACCCTCAACCCGTGGAACTTAGCGCATACACCCGGTGGCTCGTCTGGCGGGACTGCTGCGTTGGTAGCGGCTGGAGTCGTTCCTATGGCACAGGGCAATGACGGCGGTGGTTCGATTCGAATCCCTGCCTCCTGTTGCAATCTCATTGGCCTTAAGCCTTCTCGCGGCCGTTTACATCATGCAGAAGGCACGGATAAGATGCCTATCAACCTGGTGTGTGAAGGTGTGCTCACCCGTAGCGTACGCGATACGGCGACATTTTTTTCTGCTGCCGAAAAGCATTTATGCAATCCGAACTTACCGGCTTTGGGCTTGGTCAATAGCCCCGGAACGAAGCGATTACGCATAGCCATGTTTACCAAAAGCCCTGCTGGGGATGAAAGCCAAGCCGATGTGATGGCTGCCACGGAGCAAGCTGCAAAACTATGTGAAAATTTGGGACATACAGTGGAAGCTATCGAAACGCCTTTTGACAACGGACGTACCGATGACTTTCTACGGTACTGGGGAGCCATACCCTATATTTTAAGTTGGATAGGCAAGCGTGAATTCGGTTCGGAATTCGATTCGTCAAAATTTGATCCTTGGACTGCAGGGTTGGCTCGACACGGTCGGAAAAATTTATGGCGCTTGCCCTTTATTCTCCGTAAACTCAAACAATTTTGTCACGAATATTCATTACTCTTTGAGAAATACGATATTCTACTGTGTCCTGTTCTAACAGAGCCGCCACTAAAAGTCGGTGAACTTGCACCTGACTTAGCTTATGAAACGCAGCTTTCACGGGTAATGCCGTATTGTCCCTTTACCCCATTTCAAAATGTTGCAGGCACTCCCGCAATATCTTTACCGCTTGGGCGTTCTCAATCAGGACTGCCCATCGGAATACAATTCGCAGCAAATATGGGTATGGAGAACATGTTGTTGGAATTGGCCTATGAATTAGAAGAGGCCAATGCCTGGGATACCACCCCTGCTATCGTACCTGTGTGATAAGGGTATACTTTAAGTTAATCCAGTACTGACAACGTTACATCCACTACTTCGTCTACGGCTTGCTTATTAAGATTCAACACCGCAGACGATTTCATTCCTTGAAATGTGAGTACCATAAACCGTGCGAGCTTACGCGCATCTTGTGCTGTATTGATTTCATACGCTTGCTGGGCTTTGGATATTAAGTCGCATACCATATCCTCGAGACGCCGGTAGGCCAATAGTACATACTGGCGCACAACTTCATCCTCATGGCCAATTTCATTGGCAGCATTTAGCAACATACACCCAGGATTGGAATCGTCTGCTGTATTCTTGGCTAACCATCGCCACATCAACTCAATTGCTTCGCGTGGAGGGCGATTAACCGAAAATGCCATAAGTTCACCAGACATGGTTTGCTGATACAATTTTAACGTTCGCATGAAAATAGCATGCTTGTTGCCAAAGGTATTGTACAAACTACTTTCATTTAAGCCCGTAGCCGAGGTTAGATCTCGTACGGTCGTATTTTGATAGCCCTTTTTCCAAAATAAATCGAGGGCATTTTGTAGGACTTCCGCACGTTCAAATTCGATTTTTCTGGCCATTATTTTGCCCACCATCGTTTCAAGAATCGTTTATTCTGAAACAGATGATACAAAATTAATTATTTTAAATCAAATGCTTTATAACTATTTTTTCGAATTACATTCTAAAACATGTGCTTCAGAATATATAAATAATTCCATCCCAGACCCTAGTTGTACCCATTCTCATGTGCGATATACCCTTGTATAGCTTCACGAAACTCATCATAAGCCATACAATTGGGTACAGTGCCCAAAGATGTATCTATTTCATGGATTTACTGCAAAGCTAAATATTAAGGGTTAATATATCCATGCACGATGCCCATATAATACGGCAGTAAAAATGACAGTCCATTATTTAAACGTGTACCGTTCGTATTTCGACTCAGTGCCCACGGATCATTCCCAGACATAACAGAATGATTTTCATCAATTGGAAAGGTAAACCCGTCATTTCGATATCCTGCACCCTTAGCCCCGTCTACTGGGCCGCGTGTATAGGGACGAAGAGGTATTACATCCAAGCGATGTGCATTGGACATCGGCCAGTCAACAAGATCGACAGGGAATCTTTTAAGCGTAAATAGGGTATTTTCTAACCAGTCCTCTGTTGGTGATAAATCTTGATCACGCCATTGATCTGGACGAACTTTCCCCAGATTACAGGCGGCATAAACCATATTCAAAAATGGATTTCGCTCGTATTGTTCCACTTGCCAATGCCAATAAACCGCATTATTAAACATACCTTGTAAATGGGGGTCGGTTTCATATCGCAAGAGATGATAGTAATTCATAAAGGCCATATTGTCATCGGCCTGCCCCATTGCCCCTGGTGTAAGCAGTACTTTCGGTTGTGTCATACCGTTCATGGCGTAGCCATGCTCAATGGCCAGTTCCAAAAATGCATCGCGGTATTTTTGGTCATCCGTTATATGATGTGTTACTGATAAATAAGCCAAGATACTGAGTGATTTTAACCCGCGCTCCACCCACCAAAATTGGTGTTGGTTTAATTTTTCTGGCGAAAAATCTCCCCAGCGAGTAGGCAATCCATCGTGATCGATCTGTGACCAATTATTATCCAGGATATGATCCATAACACGACGAACGACCACACGCACTTCTTCTTTTTCTTTTTCTGTCTCGCAAGCGCGGTCATAATAAATCCCGTATCCGAAAAAATGCCCGTCTAATTCATCTGAACTCGAATCGCATTTCCAGTACCAATCTCCAGACTCATCAATTGGCCAACGTGGCTGAATGAATTTCCATAACGAATCACGTTTATTTCGCTTCACATCATAGCTATGATCGAAATCCGGATTGGGATCGGATTCTTTCGTGGAACGAATGGTCCGTGCAATAAAACCTTTGGGGGCTGGGTGCGTTCCGCCTTCAGTCACTTCACTCAAGAATGCAATTGCTTTAAATGCCTTTTGAGCATCCGCTTTGTGCTTGGGATCTTTGGTTGCTGCATAGGCCAAACTCGCCATTCCTAAATATTTACCGGTGTAATGACCGTCGTTATCGGTGAAACGGGCTTTGGCTGTTTCTTTTGCCCCAGGCTCGTCCATATAGGCCCAAGAGACATATCCAAACGGTGTATAGCGATGATAAAGGTCTATATCTGCAAGATACTTCGAAGCTTTTTCTGATAGAGATGTCGTGGTAGTAACTATACTGGATACGCCTTTATTGGTAGCAAACCATGCTGTCCCTTGAGCATCAACTACGACATCGTGCACATGGTTGTCCAATAACCAGCGCCGCCCTTGACGGTATTCGAAAGTATCATCTCGAAAGTGCACAGCACCATTGGTGGTTCCGAACCACACCCCATCTGGCCCTGCAGCCATGGAGGTAAAATCAGCAAAAGGCAATCCATCTTCTCCTGTAAACAATCGCCATTCACCTTGAGTAATACGATACCCCACTCCTTGAGGAGCAGCAAACCATAAGTGCCCTTGAGCATCATAGGTGACTGCACGAACATCAATAGGTGCCCAGCGCTCATCGTTTTCCGTAGGCATTACCAAGGTCCACTGTGAACCATCCCCTACATACAAGCCGTTCTTTGCTGCAATGGCAATTTCTTTTCCATGCTGAGCGACTCCACGAACCTCTTCATTTGATTTTACTAAGGGCAGTAAACTTGAATGCCATATAGCGGGTATACGGTTTTTCGCTACCATTTCGCTCTTTGATGAAAACCATCGCCCTTCCCGAAATTCACTTACACCCTCTTCGGTTTGTACGATGACTTCATCGTTTTGCCCAAGTGATATCTGGGACGTGTTATTACTGGCGAGGCCATTGGCTGCTGTATAAGCCATATGGACCTCCTGGGGAAACTCGCCCACTGTGAGCGGTAAACTTTCATTTGTAAAAGCAGTATTGTAAAGAAGAAAAGCAAGGCACAGAACCCCACTAATGGGCTTGGTTAAACGCATAATATTACTCCGATGTTAGATTAATTATTTTTTTGTATTTTCGAATGCATACAGGCGCTTCAATGTATTTACATAGAGCACACCATTGGCGGCAACAGGTGTTGATGCTATACGCAACTTAAAGTCCGTCATGCTAATAACACGTTTTTCCTTGTCCGCAGCCAATACCCATACATCACCGTCGAGTGAGCCCACATAGACTTTTCCATCTGCAACCAAGGTTGATCCCCAAGCTTCTTTACCTAACTCGTGGGTCCAATACAGTTTTCCCGTTTCAGCATCCAAACAATGAACTCTACGTCCGCAATCGGTGATAAATACTAGACCGTTCCATATTGATGGAGTGGACACACTATGGTGATCCATGGGATATGACCAAATTTCTCCGGTCTCAGTAATGTCTCCGCTTTTCGATGCATCAATACATTTAAGCCAGGCTTGTTCTTTACCCCACCAGATGTCACCACCAACAGTTACGTAGATACGATCTTTATAAAATACCGGCATCCCTTTTACAATACTCGGGCTTTCTTCGCGGTTTTTCAGGTACTCTGCAACATTTTCTTTTGGACCTGTTGGATCGGGATCGAATCGCCAGATCCGCTTAAGCGTTTTCACAGGATCGGTGGCTTTACTTGCGCCCAAAGCTTCGAAGGAATAACACACGCCATTGCCTCCGCCAAAGAAGATTCGTTTCTGTCCATCTATAGTACCCAAAGAAGGCGAAGACCAGTTTGAATGGAAGGTGAGTTTCCCTATGCCTTCATTATCTTTCGCAACCAATCGACCTGTTTCTTTGTCCAACACAATGAGACTTGGCGCATCGGGGCGGCGCATTTTTTGGTGTGTATTGTCTACCCCGTTGCAGGTATTGAGATACAGATTTGGTCCATCGATTAAGACCGAACTATGGGCTTGGTCATGCGGATAGGTCCCAATTTCATTAACCAAATCCACCATCCATATGATATCCGCATCCAATGCAGTCACTTCCATCGGCTCATCGCCTGCCGGTACCATGTGACGACCTTCATCCTGATATGGACCATCATTCCCATCAGCCATTCCATTTAGGTCTAAACATACGACTTCAAATCGATTGGTTAATGTGTAGATGCGATCCCCTTCAATGGTTGGCGGTGAGCACATGGCAATCATTGGCCAATCTTTATATTTATCACCGGTTATACGAGGCACAACCAATTGCCACTGCAAACTACCATCCGCTTCATCTAAACATAGCAGCACCCCTCGGTCACCTTGATGACGTGGATCACGTGGTTCTAGATTATTGGCACCAATCAACACTTTTCCAGATGCAATTGTGGGCGAGCCGTAAGCATTGTTACCTAATGACACTGACCATTTAAGATTTGTGCCTTTTTCTAGATCTAGCGTGTCAGGCAAACCAGTTTCGGTCGAAATCATATTGCGTGTATAGGGCTCACCCCATTGGGGTTGATCGTCAGCATAGGCCCCTTGCACAAAGACACAACCAACCAAAATGAGTATCGACCTAAAGAATGGGGATTTCACGGAACAAGCTCCTTGAACAGCGCTTAGCGTTTTTGACGAATATATAGTTTGATACTAAAGTATATAAAAGCACCTTGTGTTATGCAATGAAGCATCGAAGGCTGCTTATCTATATACCTTCTTTTGTTGTAAAAAACACCATGACATGCTATTGTCGTTTAACGGTGTGTCTGTATACATTTACCACAAATGACCCAAAGCATATTTACGATAAGGAATGCCCAAATGAAC
>CALLLL010000248.1 GCA_938082445.1 uncultured bacterium | reverse complement strand
GGTATTTGCTCAATGCACAGTGCAAGCACTTCATCGGCCGGTATGGTGATTCCGGTTAACACTGGAAGATCGTAGTAATAAAACGGTAAATTTCCGGCTGCAGCAGCAATGGGTTTACACCAGTCGACTATCATTTGTGCGGATTCCATATTGAAATAGGAAGGTGCGATGGCACTAATCCCAACACATCCGGCACTGGCTGCATGTTCGGCCAGTGCAATGGCTTCAGCTTGGCAGTGATGGCCGACATGGGATATAACAGGGAAATCAGGGCCTGCTTGCTTGATCCATTCTTCGGTGATGGCTTTACGCTCAACCACCGTTAAGGATGACCATTCTGCGGTGGTACCGTTGATGAATACCCCTACAGCTCCAGCACGTTTAAAGTAATCCGCTTGAAGGGCAATTGTATCTAAGTTTAAGCTACCGTCTTCCGCCATGGGCGTAAGAGGTGCAGGTAAAAATCCAGTAAATTTTGACATATGAGTTCTCCACAAGGGGGGTTGGTTCAAAAACAATATGCCTATTCTATCAAGAATGAACCCTTTGTGAAAATAATTAATTTATTTGCAAAGCTATCAGTGTTTATTGTGTGTTCAAGGAAGCTTTATCCAGCGTGCAACTTCTTCCCATGCGACAATATCTTCTTCGCTATGGCGTTCTGGAAGAAACCCTTGGCTCAGATATAGGTTGATTGCGGGGAGCCTTGGCGTGGCTGTGCTAAGGTACACTTTGTCGTGCCCTAATTGCTCGATGATGCTCAGGGTCGCACTGATTAAGGGTTTCGCAAGGCCCCGCCCCTGAAATTCGGGTCGAATTGCGACCCAGTGCACACGCCCCCAGCTTTCGCCTTTGCGCTCTCGGCTCCATCCTGTAGAAGTACCTATGGGTGTGCCCTGTGAATCACACAGATAGAGTTGGCGCTGCGCAATAAGCGACTCGTCTGTACCGAAACTATCGTGGAAGAGCTTAGGTGTGATGGCATTAAGAGTGTCGGCTTCGTCTTGAATGGAGACCCATGATTCTTTATCACCGGGTTTGTATAGGCGCAGACTAAAGCCTTCCGGCAGTGGTGGCTTAGGATAGCCCACTAGTGGATCGCGGCACATGGTGATTTCATAATATTTCGGTGACTCGCTCATAGGGATCAATGGTAGTAAATTTACGTTCTGTGTACAACCTTCACCACAAAAAATGATTGTGCTACACTAAGGACTTAACGAGTAAAGGAAATTGCATGCAGTTATTACATAATTTATATCAAGTCGGTGGCGATCTAAATGGCGTTACATGGGCCGGCGTGGATGCAGGGTATGAAGACGGCAATACATATGTGTTGAAACTATCCGATGGCCTCATCTTATTCGATTGCGGGTGCGGGGATACTCTGGATCAAATCTTTGAGAATATGCGCTATTGGAACCTTGACCCTGATGACATCAAGGCGTGTTTTATAACTCACCCACACTTTGATCATGCGGCAGGCGCCCACCTTTTAAAAGAACGCGGGGTTGAATTGTATGCCCATGGCGCAACAGCTCAAGCAATGGCTTCGGGTGATGAACGCTGCTGTGGCTATCTTTATCACAAAGAGTTTTGTCCCGTTGCAACGGATCATATACTGGTGGATGGTGAGAGTGTTGCAGTATTGGGGATGTCCATACAGGTAATGCATGTGCCGGGACATTCAATGGGATGCACAGCCTATTTATTTAATCACGAGAACAAACGGGTTGTTGTCAGTGGCGATCTAATTGGAACCTTACTTGCGGGGAATTATGGCTGGAGCGGATCAATCGATTTTGATCGAGATCTATACTTACAGTCATTGCAAAAATTCGCGAAAGTGGATTCGGATATTATGCTGCCGGGTCACGGCATGGTCTATTTTCATGAGCCTCGTCGGCGTGCGGAACAAGTCTTGAATGCAGCACTGATGGAGTGGCGAGACTAGGTTCTAGTATCCTACAGTTATAACTAAATAAAAACGGTGCATAGCCTTATGACTATGCACCGTTTATTTTTTATATATGTGTCCGCGTTATTTTTTCTTAGGGCGGAAGATATGGGTAGAAGATCCGTGGATGAGCTCAGCGGATTCCATGATGGATTCGTTAAGCGTGGGGTGCGGGTGAATCGTCAAGGCTAAGTCCGTTGCGTTTGCCCCCATTTCAATGGCTAAAGCCCCTTCGGCGATGAGTTCACCGGCTCCGGCTCCAACAAGGCCCATACCAAGAATTTCTTCGGTTTCGGCATCAACAATGAGTTTTGTAAGGCCATCATTACGCCCTACAGTGGTAGCACGTCCGGATGCTGCCCATGGAAACTTCGCTATTTTAACCGCTTTGTTTTCAGCTTTGGCTTCGGTTTCGGTGATACCTACCCAAGCGACTTCGGGGTCGGTGAAGACTACAGCTGGAATACATTTACGGTCGAAGGCGGACTTTTGTCCAGCCACGACTTCAGCCGCAACGATGCCTTCGGCCGTACCTTTGTGTGCAAGCATGGGTTGACCAATCAGGTCACCGATCGCAAAGATGTTGGGATCGGCGGTGCGCATTTGGTGATCGGCTTCAACAAAACCTTGTTCACCGACAACAACTTGAGTATTTTCGAGGCCAATGCCTTGTGAGTTGGGTTTGCGTCCGACACTCATGAGGATTTTTTCGAATGTCTGGGATTTCTTAGTAATACTGGGTCCTTCCCAGGTCACTTTGAGTCCGGACTTGGTTTCTTCAATTTTCTCGATGCTGGCACTGAGGTGAATATCTTCGGAGATCTCAGCCATGCGGTTCGCGAGTGGTTTGATGAGATCGGGGTCGGCTCCAGCACATAAGGATGGTGCGATGTCGACGATGGTGATTTTTGAACCGAGCGCTGCATATACGGTCGCCAACTCAAGACCGATGTAGCCACCGCCGATAACGAGCATGGTTTTAGGAATTGATTCGAGTTCGAGGGCACCGGTGGAATTCATCATACGCGGAGAATCGACGTGAAGCGGCGGAATGGTCGCTGGCGTGGATCCGGTTGCGAGGATGCATTTTTCAAAACTCAAGGTTGAAGTGGAGCCGTCGGTTAATTCGATGGACACTTCAGAGGAACTGGTGAAAGTAGCACGGCCTTGGATAAAGGTAACTTTGCGTGCACCGCAGAGTTGACCGAGGCCGCCGGTCATTTTGCTGACGATACCTTGAGTGGTCGCGCGGACTTTATCGAGGTCAATCTTGGGCTTGCCGTAGGTGATGCCGAATTCGGCCCCGTCTTCGGCTTCGCGGATGACTTTGGCTACGTGTAAAAGGGCTTTGGAGGGGATACAGCCACGATAAAGGCATGTGCCGCCGGGATTGGCGTCAAGTTCTACCAAGGTTACATCCAGATCCAAATCGGCGGCTCGGAACGCTGCCGCATAACCCGCGGGTCCACCACCAATTACCAATACTTGTGTCGAATCGTTACTCATCTATTGATCACCTTTGTTAAGTGTTGTCATTTAAAGAGAAATGGGGCGAATGCGTGGAGCATTCAAGAGGTATTATTCTAGCATATTCACGTAAATAAACTAAAGATGAGGGTGATTAACTATTCTTACATGTCGTCATTTGTCGTTTTAAGTTTCCAATTGTGTATTAAAATTTTTGAAACCATGTAATAAATAATCAATCCACCAGCCACCCATGTACCTATTACCAAACAGATATCTCTTGGAATCATGTATTTTTCGTATCCTAAATAAACAAACCAATTTATATACCCATAAATTGCATTATATGTCATACCCGCTTTACCAAGAGCAATTATATCCGTAACAATTGCTCTTTTGGGTTTCCTCCGTAATAAATTATGTCCTGCCCAGTATAAAAATAATGATGTGGTACCGAACAATGCGCAAAATGTACGGGAATAAAATATATCAAATGGATGAAGATGAGTTGTTGAAAATACAAATATTAAAATGAAGAAAGCAAAATATATTACACATCCGTCATTCTTTGCAATGTATTCTTTGGATACTTCCTCTTCATCAGTTGTTTGTTCCATGCCCAGTACTCCCTAAAACCATCATAGCATCGGGCAGGGTATTTGTAAATCCGGTCAAACACACAAAAAACTCCCCAGTCAATCGTGTGATTAACCGGGGAGATTTAATGGGTGCTTTTAAAAGTAGAAACTACTCGGCGGGTTCTTCCGCAGGGGCTTCTTCTTCTGTTGCGTCAGCAGCAGGCGCTTCATCGGTGGCTTCCTCAACTTCTTCTTTCTTGGCTGGTGGAGTCACACGTTTTGGGCTTGCAGCTTCAACCGCTTCGAGCTGAGCCAAGGTGCTGACATCATCGTCGTCATCGAGATCGACTTCAGCCACTTCTTCAACTTCTTCGGCTTTTACGATGTCGGCGATTACTTCCAATTTAATGGTAGTTTCTACACCGGCACTGAGTCCCAAAATGATGTCGTATTTACCGACAGCTTTGATAGGCTCAGACAGCTTGATTTTTCTGCGGTTCACTTCGTGACCTTGCTCGGCAAGGGCTTGAGCGATGTGCAGGGATGTGACGGAACCGAAGAGTTTACCGTTTTCACCGGCTTTTTGTGTGATTTTAACTTCAACACTAGCGATGGTTTTGGCTACTTCTTCCATTTCGGCACGGACTTTTACTTCGCGTTTACGGATAATGCGCAGTTCGTGTTCGATCTGCTTAGCATTGGCCGAGTCAGCGACTACTGCGAGTTGACGGGGAAGGAGAAAGTTGCGCGCGTAACCGTTCGCTACTTTCACCTGGTCGCCCATGGACCCGAGGTTGTCTACATCTTCACAGAGGATGACGTTCATTTTTCATCTCCCTTTCAGTTATTTAATTTCAATCTATGCGCGTAAATGGTTATTCGAAATCATCGTGAGAATCATTCGCCATTTGAGCGCGCTCGTTCATTCGTTTTCTAAAATCGCCCCATGTATCAAACAGACCTAAGAAGGTTAGGGTGACCATGCCACCGGTCCAGAAGAATGCCAGTAAAACGACAAACATCAGAATCGGGTGAGGTCTCCATAACCGCATCGCATGAAACACAATGGCGAGTCCGCTTAACGAATAGAGGGTAATCAGTCCGGGTGCGGTGTTATACGAAAAGTTTTGCAGTATCGCATTGGGCTCATGATAGTTGTAATACCCTATCGCTGTAACCACTATGGCTAACCACACAACATATTCGTTGGGTCGAAACTGCGCAAAGGAACCGTTGGGTTCAATGCCGCTTCTAAACATGGCACGGTATATCCAACCAAGGATACAACATGCGCCAATGAGTGCTGCTGAAATGGTGAGTCCAATAAAGACATCGTTCCAGTGCTTCAACACCCAGACTTGTATATTCAATTGTATTTCGCGACCTTCCGAAAGTTCGCCTGTCAGCAATGCATTTCCTGACAGTTGAACATGTATCATGTTCAACAAACGCTCTCGTTGATCGCTCAGTGCCGTCCATTGCAAAGCCATTTCTGCGAACTGGATAACCAGCATAGTCGCCGTAATGACCATCACCAATGGCAGGTACGGAGTCCGACGTTGCACTGCGTGTGCGATGGGTATTCCCAAAGCTGCAGTTAACATAATCGGTAGTACCAGGGTTACTCGTCCCAATGCCAGACTCATAACTCCTGCCAGACCGGCAACCATGATAAAAAACGGTATGCGTTGCTTTTGGCCGCGCAACACGCACATGGCGATCGGTATGGGCGCTAGGATAAATCCCAACGTTTTTAACAGTACCAGCCCTAAAAAGTATCCGCCCAGGGTTAAACCCAGTAAAATGGGCGGCTCTTCTTGAGCCGGTTTCGACATGCGAGTTTCCTAGCCAGCCGAGTAGGGTAACAACGCGATTTGACGGGCTTTCTTGATAGCGCGCGTCACCATGCGTTGGTGCTTAGCGGTAGCACCGGTGATGCGGCGAGGAATAATTTTACCTCGTTCGGTCACGTAATGCTTGAGAGTAGTTACATCTTTATAGTCGATGTATACTACGCGGTCGACAGTCAAACGACATACTTTTTTGACTGAAGATTTTTTCTTCCGCTTTTTTCTCGCAGCATTTTTTGTTTTCGCTGCACGTTTCATATAGTTTCTCCTTGTGGGTGTAAGTCGCGATTAGGCAACCATTACCCAGGGGTTTCTAGAAAGGAATGTCGTCTTCAGGAATAGGCTCTTCAATGTTGCGTGGGCTGGGTGCGTCTGAGTAGCCACCGTAGTTGCCGCCTTGCTGACCGCCACCTTGTTGACCACCGCCTTGACCGCCACCGTAATTGCCACCGCCGCCTTGACCACCACGATCTTCCCAAGCAAGGGGTTGAACGCGGGTTGCGTTGATGTCAATTGCTGTGCGTTTTTGACCTGTGTTTTTATCTTCCCATTCACTACTTTTCAAGGATCCTTCAACGAGTACAGGAGCACCTTTTTTAAGGCGTTCACCAACCCATTCACCGGATTGTCCCCAAACGGTGGCATTCACGAAGAGAGTCTCTTCACGGGTTTCACCAGTTTTGGTTTTGAATTTACGGGAAACAGCTAAGCCTAATTTACACACGGCGGTTCCGGATTGAATATAGCGCAATTCCGGATCGCGGGTTAAACGACCAGCAATAGTGACACGGTTAATGTCAGGCATACGAAGATCAGCCATCTGAATGTTCCTCTCTACATTTATGCTTCTGCGGTTTCGGTTGCTTTTTCAGCACGCGCAGGACGACGGGGTCCGTCGTAGTCATCATCGTCATCGTCACGTGATGCACTTTGCGCGGCCAGAATGGCTTCATTCCGTTTGGCTTGCTCGATTTCCAGACGCAGGGTCTTTTCGTCGAAGTATACAACCATGGATCGGATTACGGATTCATTCAAGCGGAAGGATTGCTCCAACTTAGCTTGGAATGCCGGATCGGATTCGAAACGTATCAGCACATAAATGCCTTCGCTGTGCCCATTTAATTCATAGGCCAAGCGTCGTTTTCCCCAGATCTCCGAGCGCACAATCGCACCACCATTATCGGTGATTAGTGTTTCCACTTCTGTGGCGATAGTTTGGGTCGCATCTTCAGCCAATTCGGGATGAAGAATAAATAGCGCTTCGTAAGTTCTCAATGTAGTTCACCTCCTTATAAGGTATTTAAATTGGTGATCCAATTTCATTATGCTAGACTCTGTTGCAACAACGCATCAGAAACACGCACACAGCTTGAATCAGACTGAATGCGACTGGGAATCATAGCAAATAACGGGCTTGGGCTCAAGTTTATGACCGCCAAGCCTTTAGGATGGATGCCACCATGGTTGAATCACCAGAATCTATCGTCAATATTGACGGACATTACTATTATCCGGGCCGTGCGGGGTCGTATTTGATAATAGCCGGGGATGAAGCGGCTTTTGTAGACAACAATACACGTTTTTCGGTTCCCAATATGATGCAAACCTTTGAGCGGGAAGGGTTTAGCCCAGATCAGGTCCGATACTGCATCGTTACCCATGTGCATTTGGACCATTCTGGGGGCACCGCGGAGTTGATGAAGCATTGCCCCAATGCGACAGTACTGTGCCATCCGAAGGCTTCCCCGCATATTATTGATCCCTCCAAACTGGTCGCGGGTGCTCGCGTAGTCTATGGTGATATCTTTGATGAGTTGTATGGGGAAATCGAAGCAGTGGCCGAAGAACGGGTGCAAAGTATGGATGATGGCACCACAGCGGAGTTGGGCGAGCGCACATTGACTTTTTATGACACGCCAGGCCATGCACGGCACCATGTGTGTATTCATGATTCGCAGACAAACACCCTATTTTCAGGGGATGCATTCGGCTTGATGTACCAGCAATTGCAGGGTGGGAAGCACCCGTATATGAACTATGTGTGTGCTCCACCAACCTTTGAGCCTACGAAGGCGAAGGCCTCCATCGAGCGGATTTTGGCTTTGGCACCGGATCATATCGGGCTGACACATTTTGGCTTTTGTACCGCGCATGAAGAGGGCGCGGCGATGTTGATCCGTAACATTGATGATGCTGAACAGGTTTCCATCAAGGCAGCGGAGCTGGGATTGCAAGGGGATGCTCTGCAACAGTTCTGTGACGAGGGTGTGCTTGCCTACATTAAAAAAGAGTTGGCGTATTGCGGCTTGGATATCCATGACGATGCGGTGAATCAGTGGGCGGTGAATGAGAATCAGGTCACCAGCCAAGGCTGTGCTGTATTGGCTACACGTTTGCAAAAGGCCTAGTTCTAGGGTGTTCATCTACACCTGAAAAACTATACAATCTCCTCCACTTATGGGTAGAATAAAGTTCTATGGCCTGTCGTTTAACTTTATAGGCCAAAAATGAAGTGGAAGGTAGATGATAATGTTGGGTAGGTTGCTAAAAGTTTCATGTTCAGTTGCGTTGGGGTGGAGTTTGACTGGTGCATGCTTCGCAGAGGGTCCTGATTATACACGCGACATTCGTCCAATATTATCGAACAATTGTTACACCTGCCATGGCCCCGATGAGGAAACGCGTGAAGCGGATTTTCGCTTGGATATTTTGGAAGATGCCATTGAGTACGGTGCCATCACTCCGGGTAAACCTAATGAGAGTCTTTTGCTGGATGTCATTCATGCGGACAATCCCGATGACATTATGCCACCCCTTAAAACCAAGCGTACGCTGAGTGCTGAACAAAAGCAATTGTTGCACGACTGGATAAAAGCGGGCGCTGACTATAGTCCGCATTGGGCTTTTCAAGCACCGACCAGTCCTGCTCTCCCCGATATCGCTAAGCACCCCAGTCATTCCCAGTGGGCGAGCGACCCTTTGGATCATTTTATTTTGGATCGTTTATCTCAAGAAGGATTACTCCCTGCCGAGGAAGCAAATCGCGAGACGTTAATTCGACGCGTGACTTTTGATTTAACCGGCTTACCACCTACATTGGAAGAGACAGAGGCGTTCTTAAATGACCCCTCACCCGATGCATATGAGCAGTTGGTGAACCGACTATTGGCTTCAAAAGCGTATGCGGAACATTCCGCTTCGCAATGGCTGGATGTTGCGCGCTTTGCAGACACTTTTGGCTACCAAGGCGATAAAGATAATCGCTTGTGGCCTTGGCGCGATTGGGTAATCCGCGCCTTTGACACCAATCTTCCGTATGATGATTTCATCCGTTATCAATTGGCTGGAGACCTATTGCCTGATCCATCTACAGACCAACGATTGGCAACCGCTTTTAACCGACTGCATCGCCAAACGAATGAAGGCGGAAGTGTGAATGAAGAATTCCGCGTGGAATATAACGCGGATAGAGTAGAAGCCTTTGGCACAGCCTTCCTTGGACTGACCATGGAATGTGCACGCTGCCACGATCACAAGTATGACCCGGTATCGAAAAAGAATTATTATCAATTCATGGCGTTCTTCGACAAGATTGATGAGTCTGGATTGTATTCACACTATACCAGTTCCACGCCAACGCCCACGATGATGCTATACGATGATGCGAGTCGTACAAAACATGAAGAATTACGTTTAGCCATCGTTGAAGAAGAAAAGTTAGGTGATGAGATAGAACAGCGCGCCCGAAACCGTTACCGTAAATGGTTGCGCAATCCACAACGCCCCATCGAAGTACCTAGCCCAGTGGTCCATCTGAATTTTGATGAGGCCCCGAAAGAAAACAAACTTGTTAATTTAGCCGATGAGTCAATACAGGCTGAAGTGAACGGTGATTATCGTGCTACCGAAAAAGCTAAATCCGGTAAAGCTGTTTGGTTTACCGGAGATGCCCCGCTTAAGCTCAAGGAGGTTGCCAAGTTTGAACGTTATGATTCGTTCAGCATTGGCATGTGGATTTATATTGAAGAACTACTGCCCCACATGATGCTCGCACACCGGTGTGTATCGGAAAGCGATGCCGCCAGTCGCGGTTATGAACTTATGCTCAATGATGGACGATTTGTATTTAGCTTGAACCATTTCTGGCCAGGCGATGCCTTGCGTGTACACACCAGCCAGGAGATCCCCATTCAGGAATGGGTCCATCTGACAGCGACCTATGATGGGACCAGTAAAGCTTCGGGTGTCCGATTGTACATAAACGGCAAGCCCGTGGAATTTGACGTTCTGCGCGATAAATTAAAAAATAAAATTCGTTATGGCGGTAACAATCCTGCATTGTCGTTGGGTGAGCGCAACCGTGATGTTGGATTTACCGACGGCCGCATGGATGATTTTTATGTGTATGATCATGTACTGAGCCCGCTGGAAGTGGAAGTGATGGTGAATGGTGCCGATCTTTCTGAAGCCATTGCTCAACGAATCGCAACCGATCCTGAAACCAAGGATTTGTTTGAATACTATGCCCAGCATATAGACACACGTCTCATCAATCACCGCGCAGATTTACGCAAAGCACATACGGAAGAATCGAATCACATTGATACAATCTCTTCGATTATGGTGATGGAAGATGACCCAACAATTCGCACAACCTTTACTTTGGGGCGTGGTGAATACACCGAGCGCGAACATGAAGTACATGCAGGTACACCTGAAGCCTTTCTGGCTTTTCCAACCGAAGCTCCGCGTAATCGCTTGGGCTTAACTCAATGGTTGCTGGATCCACAACACCCTTTAACATCGCGGGTAGTAGTAAATCGCTATTGGCAACAAATTTTTGGGCAAGGCATCGTTACCACTCCGGAAGATTTCGGCATACAAGGCGAATTGCCTAGCCACCCTGAACTCCTTGCCCACATGGCCCAATCGTTCCGTGCATCAGGGTGGGATGTGAAAGCATTGTTTAAGCGCATGGTCATGTCGTCTACCTACAAACAAGCTTCCAAAGCAACGCCTAAAGCATTGGACACCGACCCCCAAAATCGTTTATTGTCCCATGGCCCACAGTATCGTCGCTCCGCCGAAGAAATTCGGGATGCAGCTTTAACCGCCTCGGGTTTATTAACCCGGCATGTGGGCGGACCCAGCGTGAAACCTTATCAGCCTGAAGGGTTGTGGAAAGAATCCAGTTCGGCGACCTATACCCCGGATAAAGGCGACAAGTTGTATCGTCGCAGTATGTATACCTACATTAAGCGTACAGTACCACCACCATCCATGCTCACTTTCGATGCAACCAGCCGCGAAGTTTGTGTGGTGCGTCGTGAACGCACCACTACTCCATTGCAAGCATTGGTGCTGATGAACGATCCGCAGTATGTAGAAGCAGCACGCGTGTTGGCGGAACGTACCGTTGCCGAAGTGGATGGTGATTCACAGCAACGCATCGACCATATATTCCGCACACTGTTGACACGTCAACCTACTGACCAAGAACAAAGTATTTTAACTAAGGCATACAAAGAGCAATTCGCTTGGTTTCTATTGCGACCCGATGAAGCCAAAGCTTATTTGAGTGTGGGTGAATATCCACGCAATGAAACGCTAGATCTTCCGCAAACCGCAGCCATGACTGCTTTGGCACAAGCGCTCATGAATCACGATGAATTTCAGGTGAAACGATGAATACTCCACACAAACCTTCTTGCGAATGCACGGGTGAATGGACCCCGGATTCTTTTAGTCGACGATCTTTTCTCAATCGCGTAGGGATGGGACTTGGCACCATGGCTTTGGCTGATATGCTCAACCCTCAGTCGGCTCAAGCAACCGTTTCAAACAAGGCTTACTTGCCGCATTTCGCTCCAAAAGCCAAACGAGTGATCTATCTATTCCAAAGCGGTGGGCCATCACAACTGGATTTATATGACTATAAGCCTTTGCTCAACAAACGCAATGGGGAAGAGTTACCGGACTCCGTACGTGCAGGTCAACGCCTAACCGCGATGAGTGGAAACCAGTCATCTTTACCTATGGCGGGATCGATATTTAAGTTTAAGCAACACGGCCAAAGTGGTGCTTGGTTGAGCGATTTATTGCCTCACACAGCAAAAATGGCTGACGACATGTGTTTTATAAAATCGATGCACACTGAAGCCATCAACCACGACCCGGCAATTACTTTTTTCCAAACCGGCTCACAACGTTCGGGCCGTCCATCCATTGGCTCTTGGTTGGATTACGGCTTAGGAACTGAAAATGAAAATCTACCCGCATATGTAGCGCTGGTGACCAAAGGAAAAGGCGGTCAGCCATTGTACTCGCGACTATGGGGCAATGGGTTTTTACCGTCCAAGCACCAAGGCGTTCAGTTTCGTGCAGGGAAGGACCCTGTGTTGTACTTGAATAACCCAGGTGATATTGATGCCGGTTCGCGAAAATTATTGCTCAACCGCATGAATGAACTGCATGAGCTCCAACAAAGCTATACACAAGGCGATGCCATCGAAACCCGAATTGCACAGTATGAAATGGCATTTCGCATGCAAACCTCTGTACCGGATGTTACCGATTTATCTGACGAGCCGGACTCTGTTTTCGAAGCCTATGGTCCGGACTCACGCACTCCAGGCACCTATGCTGCAAACTGTATTTTAGCTCGACGCTTGGCCGAGCGAGGCGTTCGGTTTACTCAACTGTTCCATCGTGGCTGGGATCAGCATGGTGGGTTGCCCGGTGGTATTCGTAAACAATGTGCCGAAACCGATCAAGCATCAGCGGCTTTGGTGGCAGATTTAAAACAACGAGGGTTATTGGACGATACACTTGTGATCTGGGGGGGTGAATTTGGTCGCACCAACTATTCCCAAGGCAAACTAACCGAAACCAACTATGGCCGTGACCACCACCCACGATCCTTTACCGCTTGGATGGCGGGCGGTGGTGTAAAACCGGGCATGAGCCACGGTGTCACGGACGAATTTGGCTATAATGTGGCTGAAAAGGGTGTACATGTACACGATTTCCATGCAACGATTCTGCATCTATTGGGAATAGATCACGAACGCATGACCTATCCATTCAAGGGACGCGACTTTAGACTTACCGATGTCTTTGGTAATGTCGTACACGATATCGTTACTTAAGGTAATTTAACCTCACCATCGCCTTCGACTCCCAAATGAGTGCGTAGTTTTTTAATGGAACGCTGTAAATACCGTAGTGCTGTGGAAGCATTTCGATCCATAATGACCCCGATTTTTCGATAGGATTTGCCTTCGAGAAAATGTAATCGCATGGCTTCGTATTCTACTGGCTTTAAGCATTCCTGCATTATGGGCAACAGCACCTTAACTTGTTCACGACATAATTCGTGGTGCTCAATGGCTTCCTCAATTTCCTCCGGAGTCTCATGCCAAGGCGTCTGTGCATGATCCATGGCTTCCAGTATAAAATTTCCGGTGCGCACACCCAGTCGCATTGGCGGCAGCGATTCATTTAAGGGGTTGAGGCTGCGTTTTAGTCGAGTAGTTTTTGGCGTTTTCATTGTGTGATGTACTCCCATAGGTTGCGGTTGAAGCGCAACAATACGGGGGATCACACCATGAAGACTTTTGCAAAAGTAGTGCTTTTCCTTTGATTAATCTGTATCAAGCATCGTTTGCCAATACAGTAATTACAAAGAAAAAGCACAGGGAAATTTTAATGAAGCAACGCCCTACATATAAGGCATTACAGGGACTTTACCCGCTAGACGAATGTAAACGGAAAGCGCTCCGCGATGATGAGCTGTGTGATCCACGATGCCTGCAAGAACGGCGAATATTGGGGATTCACCCATGATGGAATCGGCCGGTGTAAGAACTTGAAGCTCTTCTTCCGACTTCCCTTCAATTGTTTTCAAGGCCGTTTCAAATGAACGATCACACCATGCTTGTGCTTCGGCCAAAGAGTTGATTGCCAGGACTAACTTGAAATGTTCTTCAAAATCCATATCAAAACCTTCGCCGAAGACCCCTTCAACAAACCAGTCAACCGTCTGGGCGATGTGCGCAATTTGTTGCGCGGCATTCATCATTCCATCGGCAGGAATCAATGTGGAATCGGCTTCATCAAGCACTTCAGTAGTGCGATCTAAAAAGGTTTTACTGACTTTGATTTCATTTAACAGAAATTCTTTTGACATGATACCACTCTCCTTTAGTTACTGAATATTTGTTCAAGTGTACCATTCAGAAAGTGGTTGATCAAGTCTCTTATATTAACGTATTACTCAGCTTTTAACTTATCAATGTCTTCGCTTAGTGATTCGTCCGATTTCAAAAAACGGGCCCAGATTTTCTCTGCATCTTCCCTTGGAATATCGGCTGTAGCTGGTAATATCGCTTTACGCTTATCGCTTGTATTGGCGATCTTTGCTGTCTTCTGTATGTATTTAAGTCTATCGACACTTTCGGAATCGGCGACCTCTATTAACATATGTACCAGCCCATCATAGGCCATATCGCGTAACGTCACATCATCTTGCGTACGTGCTTGTTTTTCCAATTGAGGCAATGGCTGAACGGTTGGCCAGCCCACCCATATTTCCATAATGGCAATCTGAACTTCTGGGGTAGCTTTCTTAAATAACGTGTCCATCGCCGCAATACTTTGATCTTCTTTAATTTGATTCAAGGCATGCAACACCGCTAATTGCGCATCAGGAGTCGCACTACCACGCAAGGCATTATGCAGAGCTTCAACTCGTGCGCCGCCTTCAGGACTACGTTTGGCTACAGCTATAATGCCGTCTCCTATCACTGTCCGTTGATCTTCGGTCCAGGTATCGCCAACCCATGCTTCAATGAGGATGGGAAGTTGTTCGTGTGTACCCACAATACACAACGCTTTTAAGGCTTCATATTGAATGGCCGGTAAGTCGCCTCGGGTTATAATACGCACCAGCCCGGCAATACCTTCACTGGCTTTGCGAATGGGTACCATTTTCACGGCTTCAAAGCGGACAGCGTTATCATTATCAAGAAGCATTTTAGCGAGGGAATGATTTATATCATCGCCTTGTAAACTGGCCAATGAAGCTCTTGCAACTTTTTTCTCTTCCTCACTTCCTTGTGCAGATGCTTTGAGTAGCGGTTGAAGAACTTGCGGTTCACGAAACTTTGCTAATGATTCCAATGCTTGAATGCGTACAGATGGATTCCGATTCATAGCGGCCTGAATAACCGTTTGCATACCGGCTTTATCGCCACGCTTGCCAAGCACATCCACGATGACACCTTGCATGGATGGGGTCAAGTCGGCATAGACTTTAATGAGGGCATTGGTGGCTTCGGTACCGGGAATTTGAACCGCCTCTTCGGCAGCCACTATTTTGAGTGTCTCTTCATCACCTTCCAAGGCTTCAACAATATACATCATACCATTGGCTTGCTCTGTGCGAATTAACCCCCGTAGGGCTTGCGCCCGCACATCCAAAGGCTCAACATCGATGTACAACATATCAAAAACATCCAAAGCGGTGGGGAGATCTTCGCGCTCAAGTGCAGTCCATCCACATTGAATAAAGGCATCAGTTGCTACTTGCTGAAGACTTTTCCGAACACTTAAACGGCTCATTCCTAAAATCTGTGCCGATTCAGGTCCTCCAATTTTTCCCAATGCCACCAATGTAGCTTCCGATGTTGATGTACTGCTGGAACGAACATATTTTTTCAGCGATGCGATGGCGGTATCATCGCCACGATCACCTAGGGCTTCAATAATGGCGACGCGAGTTGCTAAATTCACCCGAGAAATATGCCGCAGCAAAGCTCGTTGTGCTTCATTTTGCTTTATGATACCCAAGCCTTTGGCTGCAAGGATGGACGTATCATTGCGGTACAGCATTTTTTCAAAGGCTTCAACAGTATCTTCGTCGCAAAGACGGTAAAGTTGCTCTGCAATAAAGGTTTTACTTTCTTGGGAATAGCCGCTGGCATTGAGTACACGAATGAGCTTGGGCTCTACTACAAGTCGTTGCTTATACGTAGCCTCGGCTTTATCCACTTCGGCAATAATTTCATTTCGATATTCTTTAGGTGAATCAAGATAGGTATCGAGATTGTCTGCCCAAGTGCTGGCCCCGGAAAATATACACAGTAACCACACCATACACCAAGAGATTGTTTTGAGATCGTTCTTTTTAATAATCATGTACCTATTATGCAACATTTTGTTG
>CALLLL010000247.1 GCA_938082445.1 uncultured bacterium | reverse complement strand
TTGGTCATTGGAAAACCTCTACACGGTGTTACTCTCGACAACTATGCCGATTATTTAGCCGGGTACACCTTGTTTAATGATTATTCTGAGCGCTATATGCAAATCGAAACCAGCGGTCAGTGGGCCAAAGGTAAGGGCTGTGACACATTCTCCCCCATCGGACCGTTTATGGCTACTACGGATGAAATTCCCGATCCATCCAACTTAAATCTTTGGCTCAAAGTCAATGGCGAAGAACGACAAAATTCCAGTACCAGTGATTTCATCACTGACGTTCCCCATATTCTCGTCATGCTCAGTGAGTACATGAGTTTATTGCCTGGCGATCTCATTAGTACCGGAACTCCTGAAGGGGTCGGTCTCGGATTCACTCCACCGAAGTATCTCAAACCCGGTGATGTTGTTGAGTATGGTATAGAACATCTGGGTGAAGGCAAACAAACATTGGTTGCCCATAAGGACCAAGCATGAGCATAACCATCACTGACTTGATCGCACGCGATATTCGCTTCCCTACTTCTCGCACACTTGATGGTTCGGATGCCACACACCCCGATCCTGATTATTCTGCGGCCTATGTTACGCTTAAAACAGATTGTTCACTCGAAGGGGACGGATTAACCTTCACAATCGGGCGGGGAAATGATCTGTGTATGAATGCCATTGAATCACTGCGGCATTTTGTAATCGGTCGCACTCTTGACTCTATTACTGATGATTTCGGCCTTTGGTGGAGCAGTGTAGTGAACGATAGCCAGTTACGCTGGCTGGGGCCTGAAAAAGGTATTATTCACTTAGCGACAGGTGCCCTCGCCAATGCGGTATGGGATTTATATGCCAAATCCAAAAAGAAACCCTTATGGCTCTTACTCGCTGAAATGACACCGGAAGAATGGGTTCGGGCCATAGACTTTCGGTATATCACCGATGCCCTCACAAAAGAAGAGGCCTTGGATATGCTTCAAGCCCTTGAACCTTCTCGCCAAAATCGCATCAAGACTTTACGCGAGAGTGGCTACCCTGTATATACCACCTCAGCTGGCTGGCTAGGTTACACGGATGAAAAAGTTCAACGCCTATGCCATGAGGCCATAGATGAAGGCTATACTCATATCAAAATGAAGGTTGGTTCGGATCTCAATGATGATTGTCATCGCGCTTCATTAATTCGCGATATCATAGGATATGATCGCACGCTCATGATGGATGCCAACCAAAAATGGGACGTGAATGAGGCTATCGAATGGATGGATCTTCTTTCAGAATTCAAACCTTTGTGGATTGAGGAACCCACAAGCCCGGACGATGTCCTTGGACATGCAGCTATAGCAAAAGCAGTTTATCCTATAAAAGTGGCTACAGGAGAACATTGCTGTAACCGCGTGATTTTCAAACAACTTCTACAAGCCGATGCCATCGGATTTTGCCAAATAGACGCATGCAGGCTCGCTGGGGTAAACGAGGTTATGGCTGTTCTTTTACTGGCAGCGAAATTTAATATCCCAGTATGCCCACATGCAGGAGGAGTTGGCCTTTGCGAATATGTTCAGCATTTATCTATGGCGGATTATATTTGTGTTTCCGGTACTATGGAAGGACGAGTAATGGAATACGTCGATCATCTTCACGAGCATTTTGAAACCCCTATTACTATCAAAAATGCCCGCTGCTTGGTGCCCGAAGCCCCTGGGTACAGTATAACCATGAAAGAGGATTCTCTTAAGGAGTTTGAATTCCCCACCGGAGCCGCTTGGAAGGATTAGCCTTTACGCTTGAGCTACTTTACCAGCATTTTGCAGTGATGTAACTACTTCCTTCCAGCCAACTGCATCGAATAAACGTAAAAAGATATCATCGCGCTTCATTAATGCATCGGCCTTCTCACCTTGCACCCAACTAAGCATCTTTGCTTGTGCAGGTGAAGCTTCGGGTTGATATGACTCGATAATATGCATGATTTCTGGCGGAACAATCCCTGCACGACGATACCCGTACACGCTCAACAAAACCAATTCCAATGCACGCTCCCAAGAAAATTCTCCGGCCCTTGCCATATTCAATTGTGCTAAAGCCTCGCCTTCTTTCCCACGTACCAATTGGTCGATTAATCGTAACCAAAATACTACTTGCAACGATCCCAACTCTGGATGCTTTTGAAGCAATTCACTCATAGCCTGCTCATCCCAAAACGTACCCTTTGGCCACGTTAATAATGCCAATAATAACGGCTGGCCTGGCGTTAATGGGATATTATCCGCTGAGACATTTTCCAAAGGATGACCAGTGACACGGGATATAAATAATGCTTTCGACCATATCTCTTCTGGTGTGGAGGGCACCAACATTTTACTCCACATTGATAAAGCCTGAGGAACACGACCGTGTCGACGATAAAATTCGGCTAGTTCATCAAGCAAAAATATATCGCTGGACACACCTTTAAGGGCTGCTTTGTAGGCTTTCTCTGCATCTTCAATCTTTCCGTCCCGCTCTAACATACGAGCCTGAAACCGTCGCACTTCGGCATTGGGATGTTCAATTTTTTGAAACGCTGCCCATCCCGCTTTTGGGTTTTCCCTATGCTTTAAATAGGCTAAACGCGCTTGCACAGGCGGCGTGGGTGCAGTATTCAATTCCAAGGTTGAACGTGCTTCCTGATATCGATGCTGAGCGTTATAACTATCAGACTCCAAAGTCTCCCACCGTGATTTTTGTTGCGAACGTGCATCCCAAATACCGTGTAAATTTTCGAACACCTCACGACGCCCTAATTCCGCAGCAGCCTTGGCTGTAAATAAACTGGCAGCCTCATCTTTTTCAAAAGTCTCTTGTGCATTGGAAGCACAGTCGAGTAAGGTCGAAAAATCACGTGACACCGCACCTGTTTTCATCAATAACACTTCCCAGCGTTTTTCGTTTTTGGTCCCGCGATCTAGCTGTTGGCCTTTGCGAATTAAGCGTATATCTTGGATTGGCGGTTGCTGCCGCAAGTTAAACTCAACCTGTTTATAAATTTCATCGGCTCGTTTTTTTCGGCGGCGTATACGCATTAACACAAACGATTTCCAGCCTAAGTATCCAGCAACAATCAGTCCTATCAACAAAACCGGTAGCCCATATTTACGCACCATATTGACACACCACATGATGGACATGATTAGCGCATCTTTTACACTTAAAATACTTCGCAATGGTGAGCGCACTGCGTGTTTCTCTAACCAGAAAGCGGCATTGGCTTCCCCCACCGTAACAACAAAGACATAATCAAAATAGTTGTTCGACTCTTGAGAATCGGGGTCACGAAAACCGAGCAAGATCAATTCCGCTTCAGGTACAGCCATCACCATCATGGCAGGCTCTTTTGCTGGATTGAGTTTTTTATTTCCAGTATAAACATTCGTGGGTGAGCCATCGGCATCGCACAAGAAAAAATTTAGGGATTCACCAGCTTGATGGGTTCCTAAATCCACCACATCGCCCGGCATCATGGGAAATCCACCTTCCCGAGGAAAATCGGCATTGGTAGAACCTTGATAAAAGGTTTCATAGGGGATGTTACTTTCCACATTGGGAAACACAATCTGCGGATTCCCTTCATCGACCCCCATGGCTTCAAAGTTTATCCCCAATGCACGGGGTGAACCATTTCGGGCTATCCCGTAGTACACCTCAATATCTGCTGACTCTATTAAGGTGAGTTTGCGTGGGTCAACATAGAAAATATCATAAATCGCTGGAAGCGACCCGGCAGAATAAAACTCCGTCAAGCCTTCCTGTAGTGGAGGGATTAAATCTTTTTGAAATACAATTTGGTGCTTATCATTTTCCCAAGAAACAATCGGTCCTGATGAGGGAAGTGTAGATTGTGCATAGACCAAGCTGGAGAAGAAACAACACACCACGAGCATCTTGATAGTGTTAAGGTGATGACTCGAACTCCATTGAAGGAATCGGGTATATTCAGACAATAGTCGGCTCCCTACAGTCTATACGCACATGTTAAGCACAAAGAATAATCACCTTAGCACATATGATGTCGATTAACAACTCCACCAGTTATATTGGCGATTCAGTCATTTTCCCCTGAAAATTGTGTATAAAATTGTCCGATAAGCCGGTCTTCTTTTCGTTGCATTACATGGCGATGAATTCGATCCAAACAATCCGAATCAGCAGAGTAAAGCCCTAACGCTTCTAAGGCAAATAAGGCAATGGGTACAGGCTCATTCTCCATCACTTGGCATAAGCTTTCAAATGCTTCTTCTGTTCGAGTCAATGCGATTGGTAGGCACAATGCCCCTTTACTTTCCTCGTCTTCTAACTCTTCGTATCGTTTACGCAAAACGTTATAGGCATCTGGGTGTCGTGATTCTCCTATGGCCAATGCAGCACTTTCCATGTGCTCTGGTATGCCGTGAAGAAAGCGCACAACAAAGTCGATTGAGCGCTCAGTATTTATTTTCATTAAAGCCAGTAGACACTCCGGCATAACACTATAGGTATCAGGATCATCTTTATTGAATGGACGCTCAGGACAGTTGGCTAACGTCCGTAAGATGAGTTCACATTCATTGGTCCCAATCTCGGCCAATGAATCAATTGCTATTCTGCGAGTTTCGATTTTTGGGTCATGAATTAAGTCTACATGCACACTCATTGCACCAGGAAAGTGCATGCTAAATAATCCCCGCCCTGCCAATCCCCGAATGCCAGCCGCTGTATCTTCAGGAGGGCCCCACATCGGATCCAATTGAATATAACTTACTGCTTCCAAAAACAATTCCGAATTACTGCTACCCAGTTTAGTCATGGCCTCTACGATAGCCCGTTTAGCCACGCAACCGGGATCAGTTTTAATGGAATTGACAAGAAATCGATTGTAGGATTCTTCTAATTCAGGAAGTGCAGACTCGATTTCCCAAGCGCCCACCAATTCAGCAACAGGCCCTACAACATGATTGCTGCGATGCTTCAGCAAGCCCAGCAATTCAATGACATGACCTTATTCTGCCCAAGGCTTTTCAACTCCGCAATGCGGGTTAATGCCTGTTGTGTTTTATCGTTTTTACTCATGCCCTAGTGTAGCAGGAAATGTAAACCGAACAAACTCCGTATTACTCCCATGAAACAACCGCCCAATGCGCAGGGTGATCCGTCATCGACTCTGGTACAGGAACATAATACGATTCTTCAACAGTAAAGCTATCGGATACAAAAATATGATCAATTCGGCGCGTCATATCCAATGGAGCTGTGTCACCATCAGCCGGTAATCCAATACTTGGATGCCGATCACCTATTTTGGAAGGATTGATAGCCAACCAGGAATCCACAAATTCTGCATCCATTTGATCGTGCCAAGTTTCCCCTTGCCTAAAGTTGTAATCTCCCACCGCAATTACATGTTCATAGGCTTTCGATGCTTCTATTACTGCTTCTACATGCGCTTGCTTCGCTCCTCCACCTCGTTTTCCTGCAGGGTGACTATTGAAAAATGCCACTGTACGCCCCGATACCTTAACTTCGATAACGGCTGTACCGACTTCATCCTTGGTACTGAAACTATATACTGTGTGCGCATTTTCAAATGGATATCGAGACAATACCGCCGTACCGAATGTCCCGCCGATGGTTGTCGGCCCAACATACATGTAGTACCCAAGTTCATCGGCATAATAGCGTGCCACATCCACATGCCAACCTGCAGGGCGTGCAGTATCGCTTTCCTGTAAACCTATTAGATCAGGATTGATTTGTCGTATTAAGTCCAATTGTTCCCGATAACTTTTCTTCCCGTCGATTTCCGAACCTAAGCGCATGTTGTAGGTTAAAATCGTTAAGCGGTTTCCAGTATGCTCAGTGTTCGTCCTACCACTACCTTGCACAACTCCCCCAACCAGAATGAGTATTGTCATCAATACAGGAAACCACTTAGGTAAACCAAGACCTTGAGAAAGCTCCTCAGATGTTGATTTCGTAAATGGAATCGTCACTGTCATTACAAGTCCAGCCAACAAAAACGGTAAATAGAATTTACCGCGCAACACATCTCCAATATCCCCTACATATCCCCACACATTCGTATATATGTGGCATAAAGTCAGGAAAATCATACCTATTCCCCCCAATACTACAGGCAATGCCATTCCACGCGGTGTCAGTAGAAGAGGAAATCCGGCCAATCGCTTTAGATTGAATAAGATAACGGGAGACAATACACATAATGGATAAATGTAAAGTACTTTAGCCAAGCCCGGAGCAAGAACTACATACGCTGACGAATCGGCTGTTTGTGGAAAGTCGGGTGTGTGCAGTAGTATTCCGCCAACCAGTACCCCCACAAATACGCTATTCCAAAGAACCAAAAGCGATGTCGATAGGTGGCCTTGTATGACTGATTCACCATAGACTGCACAGGTCCAAGCCACTAAGGTAAGTACCAATACTGCTCCATAGCTCACTTCACTCCATGCACTCAAAACAGCAGGGTTAAAGAAAATAAAATACAGTATAGTCAAGTTTGCAAAAATACCAACGGTCACCATTATCGCAGTTGGTATAGACGCTGTATCCCGTACATTGATTGAATTCAGCTTGGGCTTAGTCGCGAAAAGCATCCCAATCACCATTGCTACAAGAATCAGTGTGATCACGACCCCTGCTCCATCGGTAGACAAGTCAACTGACGAGCCCCAAGTCCGAAGCAACACGGATGTCATGAATGCACCTACCAAAGCCATTACAAACTGCTCAGCACTAAAACGATACTGAGCCGACAGAAAATACACAAAAATAATGAATGATGCTGCAACTCCGAAACTGGTGATCATTAATGTAGGCATCACTTCAAAATATAAG
>CALLLL010000246.1 GCA_938082445.1 uncultured bacterium | reverse complement strand
TGCTGTCACGGACCAATCACCTGGGCCTGCTCAGTGAAGATGTGCACTTCGAAACCGGACGTTTGCTCGGAAATTTCCCACAGGGCTACAGTCACTTGGCCCTGATTGATTGTGCCATTACGTTATCAGGAGCGAAGGATCACGATTAAAAAAGTAAGGGAATGAGGAGAGTGGAATGAGCAGCATACAAGTTGTTGATACAGGAATACTGTTTCGAAATCCCAATGCCCATGTGACCAGTGTTCACGCCTATTTCCCATCAATTGTGTATTTAGGCAATGGGGAGTTTTTCGCTTCTGTCGTATTGGGTGAAGCGTTTGAATCCACTGATTTGCGGACGCATTTATTTCGTTCCTGTGATGGTGGACAAAATTGGGCGTGTGAGGGTGAGTTATGCACCTGGCCCGAGGAGGGGCTTTACTCAAATGCTACCCGCTTAACTCTCAGTCCAGAAGGTGAAATTCTCGCCTTTGTTATGCAGCATGACCGCACGGCTCATCCCAATGAAGGACTCACCAATGTAGAAACGTTGGGCTTTGTGCCGACCAGTATGCTTTTGATGCGTTCCGGTGATAAAGGAAAAACGTGGAGTACGCATACAGTCATTGACCCACCCATTGTAGGCCCCTCGTTTGAACTCTGTAGTCCGATTACTTGTCTCAGCGATGGCCGTTGGCTTATTCCTACATCTACTTGGCAAGGATGGGAAGGTGACTGCCCTAACGGGAGCAGAATGATTGCTTTGGAATCTCAAGACCAAGGGCACACTTGGGCAAAGTACCACGATGTCATGTGTGAACCCAATCGCCAAACATACTTTTGGGAATCCAAAATTGTAGAACTTTCAGACGGTCGACTCTTATCAGTAGCCTGGGTGCACGACACCGAAAAAAGCGAAGACAGAAACAATCACTATGCCTTAAGCTCAGATGGTGGAAGCACATGGTCAGTTCCTATGGATACCGGTATACAAGGGCAAACCATGACACCGCATATTCTGGTTGATGGCCGAATATTGCTCATCTATCGTCGGATTGATTCTCCCGGCTTGTGGGCTACAATTGCACGCCTTGACCATGACAAATGGAAGAATGAAGAAGATTTTCCTTTGTGGGGTGCCCAGACGCAAGGCCTCACAGGTACTTCAGACAATATGGTTGATAACTTCACCGTACTACGCTTTGGTGCGCCGTGTATTACCCCCATTAATCAAAACTCAGTGTTGATTTCTTTCTGGTGCTACGAAGACTGCGTTAGTGTGATACGCTGGTATAAATTACAACTGCTTTAGTGGAGACTTATTATGTTGCATGCTTTGGTTATCTCAATGTGTACATTGGTTGCAGCTGCGCCCAATCCTGAAATACTCAATGAATAGGTCAATGTGTATCGCGGTTTGGAGTATGTGCGCTATGGAGACGATGCGCTCAAACTCGATCTCTATCTACCCAGTCAAGCAGAGGAGCCCGTCCCCGGTATTGTGGTCATTCCCGGAGGAGGGTTTCGTGCGCAAAATGAGCAAAAATTTTCCAAGGAAGCTCAACGATTGGCCGCGGCTGGATTTGCTGCTGCGTCCATTAGTTACCGTGGGTTACCGGACAATGGTTTCCCCACTACCGTTCATGATACGAAAGCCGCTGTGCGTTTTATGCGCGCGAATGCCGAACAATACAATATCTACCCTGGAGCGATTGGAGCTTTTGGTCAATCCGCAGGCGGACACCTCGCAGGCCTGTTGGGAACTTCGGGTGACGTGGATGCCCTCGAAGGAACGGTCGGCAATGTTGGAGTTTCCAGTCGTGTACAAGCGGTAGTTTCATTTGCTGGTGTATTCGACTTCGTTGCGCGTTTTCGAAAATGAGGGCACCAGAAAAAGGACCTAGAAGAACGGCGAGATCGTCTCGGTACTTGGTTAAATGAACCCTTATCAGAAGGTAGTGCGGTATGGAAATTAGGCTCACCCATATCGCATGTATCTAAAGACGATCCACCTATGTTACTCGTACATTGCAAAGACGATACTACTGTACCGTATTACCAATCCCTCGAAATGTACGATTCAATTAAAACGATCAACCCCGATAATCGCCTGCTACTCTTTGATAAAGGTGGTCATGGTATACGTGGCTCAGATATCATTGGTGATGAGGCCTGGCAATGGACAATTGAATTTTTTCAGGAGTACCTTAGCAGTCGTATCGAAAAAGATGATCCTGCTCGCCCAGAAGAAAAAGTCAACCCCGCAATCGAACCAACCTATGTGGATGTTTCCTACGGTCCCTACGAGCGCAATGTAATGGATGTCTGGGTTGTGGATACACCCAAACCGGCACCCGTGTTAATTTCCATTCATGGCGGAGGATTTTATCGAGGTGAAAAAAGCGTCAGCAACCGACTCCTTCGTCAATGCAATGAGGCCGGTATCGCTGTCGTTACCATTAATTATCGTTTCTCGGATGAAGCCATTGCCCCTGCACAATTTTATGACGCTGCCCGCGCCGTTCAATTTATTCGTCACAATGCAAAGGCCTGGAATATCGATCCCGATCGCATAGCTTCATCGGGTGGTTCAGCTGGAGCAGGTCTTTCATTGTGGTTAGGCTTTCATGATGATCTCGCCGATCCAGACAATGCCGATCCTGTATTGCGTCAGTCTACTCGGCTTACTTGTATGGCGGTAAACAATGGTCAAACCACCTATGTTCCTCGACACATTCGCGACTTGTTTCCCGGTACCGATACTTACCTGACATCACCCATAGGAAAGTTATTTGGTGTGGACTTAAAAAAGCTCGATGATTTACCTCAAGAAAAATACGATCTGTTTATACAAGTATCTCCGCTTCATCATTTGACCAAGGACGATGTTCCTGCCCTGTTTACGTACCGGAGTGCCGAGGATGCTCCGGTCATCAAGCGGAGTGTTGGCATCCATCACCCTAAATTCGGACTTGAATTGAAAGAACGCATGGATAAACTGAACATTGAATGTCAGGTCCATGCAGATTTAGACGGCAAAGATGAATTGCGCGCTAAAGTAACCATGGATTTTCTTAAACGCCATTTAGGTGCCTCATCAAAATAACTCTATCGATAGCCTGATTGGCGAAAAATTATTGAATTTATTGAAAAATAGCTCCGCAAATGCTATTTTAGGCTACATGCTTCATCTCTTATCGGCCAAAAATAGTGAGAAGGTTTTTCAATATGATGCAATCAATAATGAAGTTTCCTCGTGTTATCAAGGTTTTTGGAGTACTTACTCTCTGTATATCCACAACCATTGGGGCCTTGGCGAAAGCTGAATCGCCAAGCAAAACCCCAATTAAAAATATTCTCTTTATCATCTCCGATGATCTTAAGGCGAGTACGGTAGGGAGTTATGGGAGTAAGGTGTGCAAAACGCCTCATATTGATCAGCTAGCCAAAGAGGGGATGTTATTCACCCGTGCGTATGCACAAGGGGCACTGTGTGCACCTTCACGTCCTTCGATGATGTTTAGCCGGTATACCCGCGCGCGTATTCAGCCTGAAGTCCATAAATCATTTCCTCAAGTCCTTAAAGAAAAAGGATGGTACTCTGCTCGTGTTGGTAAGATTTTTCACATGGGTGTCTCGGGAGATATCGAACGGGGCACAAACGGCATCGACTATCCGCTCTCCTGGACAGAACGTTTCAACTGCTCAGGCTTAGAAGCGTTGACCCCTGGATTGTATGAAGGCTTGAACTTAAATGTAGAGCAAACATCCATGGATAATCGTCAAAATGCCGGGACTAAACATCGTATGTATGTCAGTGTGAAGATGGATGGGGATGGTTCAGATCAACCTGATTACAAAGCAGCCGATAAAGCCATTGACTTATTGCAAAAACATCAAGATAAACCATTTGTACTGGCACTGGGATTTGTGCGCCCTCATTATCCGATGGTAGCGCCGAAAAAATATTTCAAACCGTATAAATGGAAAAAGATGAAAATGCCCGAACGTCGTGAAAACGACTGGGATGATATTCCACAAGAAGGAATTCCACGTTCAACTTCCCAAAGCAGTGGTCTTGATAAATACCCAGATAACCAAAAAAAGATGCTGACCAGTTATTATGCTTCTGTTACTTTCATGGACGATCAATTAGGTCGAGTCATGGAAGAACTGGATCGCCTTGGATTACGTGAAAGCACAGCGGTCGTATTCACCAGTGACCATGGGTATCATTTGGGCGAGCACGACTTTTGGTTAAAATCCAATTTGCATGAAGAATCACAACGTGTACCTTTAATTATTTCAGCCCCCGGTGTAAAGCCGGGCGTGAGTAATTCACTTGTCGAATTGGTCGACATCTTCCCCACAGTGATGGACCTGCTTGGTGTGGAAACTCCGGCGCAATGTGATGGTTTGAGTTTGGCACCCATCTTGGCCAACCCCAAAGCTGAAATTCGTAATTACGCTTTTTCATATCATGGCTCCAGCAGTATTAAGCCGACCAATTACGCATTGCGTGGTAAAGATTGGGCTTATATGAATTATGGTGAGGGTAAAGAAGAATTGTACGATATGCAGCGCGATCCGAATCAATTTGACAACCTCGCATCAAATGAACAATACAAACGAGTCCTGCGCGATTTTCGTCGAGCACTCGAAGAACGTCATACATTCATGCAGTCCAAGATTCATTAAGTGGGAGTAGAAAAAATCATGTCGTGTAAAAAAGTGATGTCGTTATGTATGGGTATTAGTACCTTAGTCATTAGTGTTCTCTCATGGGCAGCGCCAATTGAACGTCCTAATTTTGTAATCGTGATGGCCGACGATATGACATATACAGATTCAGGATGTTATGGAAATGATGAAGTACAAACGCCCAACATTGACAAGTTAGCAGCGGAAGGCATGCGCTTTACACATGCCTACTCCACTATGGCTAAATGTTCTCCAACACGACAACTTTTATTCACCGGTTTATATCCTCTTCGAAGTGGAGCGTATCCTCAACGATCAAAAATATACGATGGGGTAAAGACTATGCCGGTATATTTTAAAGAGATGGGTTATCGAATTGCCATTGCCGGTAAAACGCATTATTCGCCAGTATCCGCTTATCCATTCGAAGTGATTAGCGATGTCCCCGTGAATTTTTCAGGCTTTGAAGAATTTTTAACCCGAGATGATGACCAGCCGTTCTGTCTGGTTGTTACCTCTACTCAACCGCATACGCCGTGGGATGCAGGAAGAGACGATCAATATGATCCTTCATCCTTAACCTTGCCTCCGAATATGGCCGATACACCCCGCACGCGGGAATTATTGGCTCTATATTATTCAGAAGTCAGTTTTCTGGATAGACAAGTAGGTACCGTGATGTCTTTATTGGAGAAAACGAATAAAGCCGACAATACACTGGTTCTTTTTTTAAGTGAGCAGGGTGCTGCAGTCCCATTTGCAAAATGGACCCTCTACGACGCTGGTATACGAGCGCAGTGTATTGCTCGATGGCCCGGTAAGATCGAATCGGGAGCAACTACCGAGGCTATGGTGCAATACCACGATGTATTGCCCACCTTTATGGAAGCTGCGGGCGATACGAAAGATCACGATCTTGATGGTGAAAGCTTTTTAGATGTACTCATGGGAGAGAAAGACGAACACAGAAGCCAGGTTTATGGTATTCACACCAATGTAGGAGTGAATAACGGAAATCCTTACCCAATCCGCGCGATTCGCGACAAGCGCTATAAATTGATATGGAACATTCTCCATGAAGATGAATATCATAATAATCTTACCGAACTCGACCGAAAATGGTTCTTCTTTTTAGAGTGGGAGAAGGTCGCAGGCGAAAATGAATTAGCCGATACTCTCGTCAAACGCTACAAAAAACGTCCAGAATATGAGCTCTATGATACCCATAGTGACCCTTATGAAATGAATAACTTGGCCGCCTCTGAAAAACATCAAAT
>CALLLL010000245.1 GCA_938082445.1 uncultured bacterium | reverse complement strand
TTGGTGATGGTGTCACTGCCGCTATCGATTTCATAGCGGTGGTAGCACCTTAGGCTTAAGGTTAAAGGCTCATTGTGTGAAAGCTCAATGGGAAACCAGACTTCAGCTGAAAATTGTTCGCCAATATACCCGGGTAGGGTGAGTAGTTGGCAGTGGCTCTGACAGAATTTCAGCCGTCTTAAAGACTTGTAAATACCTGATAATAAAAGGCTTAAGCCGATTAAAGGGAAGACGATAAGAAATAGTGTACGTGCAATTCCTTCCAAGTTTACCTTTTCAGGATTGAGGATCATTTGAATACCGATAATGGTAAAAACACTCCCGATCATGAGGAAGAAAAAGAGATTTTTATGGGTAGTGGATTGGATGCGGCGACTGACCCAATCGTCTTTCCATAGCCAGGGATGATCGGGGTATTGACTTTGGTGGGTCTTGGAGGGTTTCGGGAAAAACAATACATGGATGAATAAATAGATCCCGAATACTAGAACGAGTCCACCGAATGCGAAGAAAATGAAGGTGTCGGCTATTCCTTTGGATTCAACTTGGTGTAAAACCAAGCCTTTATGTATTAATTTTATTCCACCGTAGGTTATGAGAAGCGGGATGATCGTAGACATTATTTTCCCCATAAGTGAGGGGGAAGTGTGATTGGACATTCAATTTCCTAACGATGATGAAGGTGAAAATTTTATTTTAGGATTGTAGCGCATCTTTAATGCGTTTTACGATATCCTCGGCTTCATCTTTATTTCGAATGCCCCCAACGGTCGATTTTTTTCCAGTAGTTGTGTGTAGTCGAACAGTATAGTAAGGGGTTTTTCTCGATTGCATGTTGATGTGTGTATCGACATCGTTGATTTCATTGACGCTATAGGATTTACGCGATCCTAATCCCAGTACTGTTTTGTGTACATGGATATTTCCGAATTCAATTCGAACGCGAACTTTTCCTAGCCACATCCAAATAGCGGCTGTGACGATTAAAATGTTAAAAAATCCAAATACGATAGGGAAGATAAATGGAATGTCATCAGCAAAGCCAATCATGCCGACTACAATTGCAGTCCAAATAATGGAAAACAAGGTGATTGAAAATAGCGCAGATAATCCACGTCGGGGAGGGGCATAGATCTCGACGCCATTGATGTTTTCATTGATGAGTATAGTGGGGGTATAGGGTGCAGGGGCATGTGCAAAAGATTCCTCTTCTACATTTGCTGGCGGGGTATCGCTGCTTTCTTCAGTTACGAATACAGGTATTATAAAATCGGCTTTAAAATCGATTCCAGCAACCTCCGCTTCTACCGAAAGTTCCCATTCAAAGCGGTCTTCAGGGCTGGCTGGGGTTGTGGGCTTACAGTCACGGGGGATATATACTTTGACAGGTATTGCAAGGGTGCCATCGTTTTGAACCATCATGCGTTCTTGAGGAATGGTGAATGTTTCTTGCCACTTTACATTTCGGTGTGAGCTTCTATTGTCTCCGCTCCCAGAGGTGTAACAGTGGTAGCAAGTGATCAAGGCCTTGACGTTTTCGCCGGGGGCCATATTTATTTTGGCCCAGATGATGCCTTGAAACCAACCACCAATTACGCCGGGTTTGGTGACAAGATCGCAATAGACTCGACCGTATTTTATCCAACGAAGCGTGGCGTATATTGCTTGAATGAACATGATAACACCGACTAAGGGGAAGAGTAATACCAAGTAGGCCAATTTACTTTCGTCGGTCATTTCATCAAGTTTGAAGATGATGACACTACCGAATCCGCTAAATACTATGGCAAATAGCCATAAGATAAACATGGTGATTGGTGTGGAGGATTTAATACGTCCTTCGGCCCAGTTTTGTTGCCACAGCCAAGGAGTGTCGGGGTTAGCATCTTGAAATACTTTGTCTTCTGCGGCTTTGCGTTTCGCATAAAATACCCCTGCTATAAATCCACCGCCGACTAATGTGAATATGCCGCCTACCCCAAACATGGCAATTACTTCTTCGGTAAATTCAGGCTTTTCCATATAGGTCAGGACACCTTTTACCAAGCAGCCAATACCGGCGACGAGAAAAGGGAGTAGGAAAAGTATTAGACAGCCGAAAGATGCTTTGTCTTTGGTCGTTGATTTAGCCATGGTACACCTCTTTTAAAACCCAGTATTCCTTTACGCTCTAAACAATAAGCGCCCCAATAGTTATACCATTGGGGCGCAAAAATATTCAGTTTTTGGGAAAATTAGTTCTCTTTAACCCAATCTACGTCGAATGCCGCGTGTTTGATGGATTTTAGATGTTTATCGCCTACATTTTCTTTGTAGGTATAACTAACATGGATTTTACCGTTTTTAGCTTGCATGATGGTGGGGTACTCATATGAGCCGCCCGATCCCATTTCGGCTTTATCCAAGTAGCGTTGGTGTGACCAAGTTTTCCCGTCATCATCGGAGAGCATGAGCAATAATTGGTGACGCCCGCGTTCTGTATCGTTCAGGAGCATAAGCCAGCGTCCGTCTTTAAGTGTCACAGCCGCAAGGCTACTGCCGGGATTGAAAAGCTCGGTATCGTGGGTAACGGACCAAGTGTCGCCATCGTCTTTGGATGTGGACAACATGACTCGATTTGGCGCTCCGCCGCTATCGCGACACCAGGCATATAAGGTGCCGTCTTTACCGCGGGTGAGGGTGGGTTGAATAGGGGCAAGTCCTACCATTGGCCCACTGGCGCGCCAGGTGTCGCCTTGGTCGTCTGATATGGCGCAGAGGGACACATTGAAGCCATCTGAGTATAGCGGCAGTAAAATGCGGCCTGAGGGCAGTGTTATGGCTTGTGCGCGTCCCATCCAGCCCATTTGACGCTTATGGGAGTCTTTGGCAGCTTCTGTCAATTGGCGCCGATAAGGCAGAGCATATTCGCCCCACATACCGTCTCTAAGTCCGACTTCGAGGAGGCCGTCGTTGATTTGTTTGGAGAATTGCTCACCGGGTTTAAGGATGATGTTGTCTTGCCAGTTCCAGTTTGGGGGACCGGACACGGACATGCGGTCGGCGCGTTTGTATTTGAGAATGCTGTATTCCCAGCGATTGCCTTGAACCGCAATCCAAAATAAAAATAAACGGTTATCGGAATCGGTATAGAGGACTGGGTTGCAATCGGGGAGATCAGGAGTGTCAGCCATGGGGAATATGTTGGACCATTCGGTGTCATCTTGGCCCAATCGTGCGCCGAGGACTTGCACGTCGTTGGATTTACGTTCGCCGGAACCGTGGAACCATGCTGCCACGATTTCACCATTGTGCATTTCAGCAAGCGTGCTTCCATGAACGTGTTTTTCCTGTAGGGGAAAGATGAGTTCGGATGAAAATTCAGCCTCGGAATGGGCTAAGGTGGAAATGAGCAGGGTACTCACCATACAGGCGGTTAAAATAAAGTGTTTCATGATAGTTCCTTTGTTGATAACAATACATTCAGACACAATTATAGCGAGAAACTATCGTGAATTGCCATTAGATATCAGTGGAAACGTCAGGACTCGAACGATTCTTGGATGCGTTGAAGAATTACTTCACTCATGCGGGTATCTACTCCGAGGGCTTGAGTGACGCGGTAAGGTACATCGGGAAAGTGGGCGCCAACTTCTTCAGCCATGCGAGGGATATCGCCTGTGCTGTGTCGACCGGGTGCTAAAAAGTAGGGATGAATAACAATTTCTTTGGCCCCTTGTTGGATGCACGCATTAAAGGCATCATGCAATGTGGGCGAAGCGAGTTCCATGTGGGCAGCTTCAACAATGGGCTGATTTGATGTTTCTTTGAACACCTGTACAACTGCATTGAGCATGTCATTCGCGGCTGCTTGACGAGACCCGTGATCGATTAGAATAATGCCTATGTGTTCTGGGAATGCGCTCATAAGGGGTGTATTTTATCGCGCTGAATACCGAAACACAACCTTATGGGAAATGGAATATTATTCTTCCTTAGCGCGTTTAACGACTTCTATGGTGCCGTTAATATAATGTTCAAGGTTTTGTGCGCAGGTGAATCGTACAGCGCCGCTGTCGAGGTACTCAGGAGGAGAGCTGGTAATCCAGCGGGTGAAATCTTTTCCATCACTTCCATGCCAAAATCGGATTTCGTAGGATTCTTTGTTGCTCATGGTATCCCTTAACCTTTCTCTCTAATGAGTGCTGCACAACCATGATGATTGTTTTCCATAGCGAGTTCTTGTGGAGTTTTATCTTCGAAACGTAGTTGGGTATTTGCATTGTATAAAAGTAGTAGTCGTACAATGGCTTCATGGCCTTTGGAAGCGGCATAGTGAAGCGCGGCTTTCCCAAATACGTTTTGAGCATCAATTTCTGAGCCGCTTTGAATAAGCAATTCGACCAATCGTGTGTTCCCGCCGCTACAGGCCATATGCAATAAGGTCCAGTTGTGGCTACTTGTGCGCGTATGCGCAATATCGGGTTTGGCTTTGAGTAATCGCTCCGCTTGTTTGATATCGCCTGCCATGATGGCATTAACAATTCCTAAGCTTGGATCGACATGGAAACAATGACTACATTGTTCTTTTTTGAGCAAAGTCGTTTCACCACATTTGTGGCAAATACGAAGGGTTTCAGCGACTTCTAATTTGGGCCATTCTTCATTTATAGAAGGTGGGATAGTGTCATCGGTTTCAATCGGTGGTAGTTCAGGCGGGGCTTCTTCTTGAGTGAGTATCGGTAATGTGCCGCTTTTTTTGTTGTCGATGAGATCCATTTCAGGAATAGGGGGAAGATCGTCTGAAGAGGGTAAATCTACTTTGTCTAGAGCAGAAATCAAATCAGAACCTTCGGATTCTTCTTCAGAACCAAATAAACCACCATCGCTTTCAACTTCGAATTGAAAGGCCTCTGGGCCAACATTGAGTAGCTCATCCAGAAGTTCAAGATCTACATCTTCGGCTACATCTTCGGCTACATCTTCTGCTACATCTTCGGCTACTTCTTCTGCTACTTCTTCTGCTACTTCTTCTGCTATCGTAGGAAGGTCGGAAGGCGAAGTGGGGCGATTGTCGAGTACTTCTTCAAGAGCCGCTAAGGCTTGATCAAAATCTGATATAGACTGTGGTACTTCATCTTCAACAACTTCTTCTTCAACAACTTCTTCTTCAACAACTTCTTCTTCAACAACTTCTTCTTCAATTGCTTCTTCTTCAATTGCTTCTTCTTCAATTGCTTCTTCTTCAATTGCTTCTTCTTCAATTGCTTCTTCT
>CALLLL010000244.1 GCA_938082445.1 uncultured bacterium | reverse complement strand
TTATCGTGAAGGGCGTAAATGTGCATTCTCTGGATAGCCAAAATCCACAACGAACTCGTCAGATGATGCAATCACTAAAAGGATTAGGGTTCAATACGCTGCGTGGTGATTATCCACCGCTTTGGGAAGTGGAAATGGCGGAAGAGGAAGATTTGCTCTGGACCATATTGGCGCCCTTTAGTGTAATCTCCACCGAAGAGATCCAATATCGCCAAGAGGGTAGCTTAATGCTCAAGGCTCGTGAAATTGCAGCAGCGCATATCGTTGAGTATCGTGATCACCCTGGGGTGCTGTTGTGGAACTCATGCAATGAAATTACGGGTGATACCACCGCTTTCTTGGAGAATTTATATCCAGTCTATGAGCAAATGGATACCATATCACGTCGACCAGTGCATTATGCGAATTTATTTGGCCAAGATCGTTGGCAAGGGCAGGATGCCGTCGGAATTAATTATTATTTTGGTCCAGACCAAACACCTGCCGATCGCCAACCATTGATCCAACGCAGTATAGAGTTGATGAAAGCACAGGGAAAACCTGTTTTTTATACGGAGTATAATTCATATCAAGGACCGATTCCCTCAACAGCCGTACAGGCTATTGAAGGCTTTTTCGAGTGGGGACTTAAGCAAGGTATGAGTGGTGGTTTCTTCTATATGGGGCCATCCTCTGACGATCATCCAGGTGTTTGGTTGGATGCTGAGTTGAATATCGATCCTGCCGTGGCCCAAGCGTTTCGTAATGCTTATGCAGATGCTTCTGTAAGCCTTAAAGATGCACGTGCTACTATCGTGAATCGACGAGGATTTACATTGCGCAATGTGCATTTAGCAGTCATGAAGGATGAACTTCCCGTCGAAACTCAGGTGCTAAGTGATGTGGCCCCGAAGGGGCAATCCAGTGTTCAATTGTCTTCAGCAATGGTTACAGCCCATCAGCCTTCCACAGGAACAACATTGGAACTTCAGTTCACTAGCCACTATGGCGTAAAAGAGTCTGTTGTAGTGCCCTAGAAAAATTATTTTAGGGTAAGTAGTTTTAACCATTCTCTTGTTGTCTGTACGGGATAACTTTGTTAGACTAAAGTAAATATTTTTAAATGTAGTTTGGAGTGAGTAAGTTAATGGTTAGTGAAGAAATAATTGAACGTATGGCAAAGGAACTTTCCTTGCCAGCGGAAAAAGTGAAGGCAGCAGTTGAGTTGCTTAATGCGGGATCGACAATTCCATTTATTGCGCGATACCGAAAAGACGCAACTGGTCAATTGGATGAAGTGCAGTTGGAATCAATTTCCGAAGCCAACTTGTTCTATATCGCAATGCTTCAGCGCCGTGAATCCATTTTGGATACGATCAAGAAACAGGATAAACTCACTCCCGAACTTGAGAAAGCGATCAGTGAATGTTGGGATCGCAATCACCTGGAAGATTTATACCTCCCCTTCAAAAAACAACGGCGAACCAAAGCCACAGTTGCGCGCGAGCAAGGACTTGAGCCCCTCGCAGATTTTATCTGGCACCAAGTTGAAGGCGAGAAGCCTATCGAAGAATTTGCAGCGACATTTGTGGATGAGGCCAAGGGAGTGTCTTCCGTTGAGGCAGCGCTGGAAGGTGCACGCCATATACTTGCCGAACAAGTATCATTGGATGCCCAAACCCGTACGATGGTACGCACTTGTATGGAAGACCACTGTTTTCTGGCCGCGCATTCCACCAAATTATCCGAAGGACAAAAGACAAAGTTTTCAGCCTATTATGATTTTAAAGAACCCATGAAGAAATTACCTTCGCATCGTTTACTCGCTATATTGCGGGGCGTGAAAGAAGGGGCACTTCGAATGGAAGTGATTCTTGATGAGGACGATTTGCTGAAAAAAATAACAGAACAGTATGTGAAGGATGCCAATTCGAGTTACGCACCGCATATCGTATCCTCTGTTGAGGATTCCTATAAACGCTTGGTGCGCCCTTCCATTGAAAATGAAGTGGTTGGCGAGGCACGTAAGAATGCCGACGATCATGCTATAAAAGTGTTCCGTGACAATGCCTTTAATCTTCTTCTCGCTTCACCTGCCGGGCGAATCCCTGTGATTGGCTTAGACCCTGGTCTTCGTACGGGCTGTAAATTGGCTGTGATCGACGATATGGGTAATTTTAAAGAGAATGCAACCATCTTCTTGCAAGCCTCTGCTGATGCAATCAAAGCAGCAGAAGAAACGTTGGTGGGCTTGTTGGAAAAACATTCCGTATTGGCCATTGCCATTGGGAATGGTACCGGATCGCGTGAAGCCCAGAATTTTGTAAAAGAGTTGATAGCTAAAACGCCCTCTATATCCAAAGGCTTTTGTGTGTTGGTGAATGAAGCAGGTGCATCCATTTATTCAGCGTCTAAGGTTGCCCGAGAAGAATTTCCTGAACTGGATTTGACAGTACGCGGGGCAATTTCAATTGCCCGTCGATTGCAAGACCCTCTGGCTGAATTGGTGAAGATAGAGCCGCGTAGTGTTGGGGTGGGCCAATATCAACACGACGTGAATCAGAAAACATTGCGTGAAGGCCTTCACCGCACCGTGGTCTCGTGCGTAAACCAAGTGGGCGTAGACCTAAATACCGCTTCTGTGCCGCTGCTTCAATATGTGAGTGGTGTTCAATTATCCACAGCGCAAAATATTGTCAAACATCGTAATGAATTGGGCGGGTTTAAAAACCGGGAGCAATTGATGGATGTCGACGGAATCGGACCGCGGGTATTTGAGCAATGTGCGGGATTCTTGCGAATCGATTCTTCTGAAAATGCCTTGGATGCTACAGCCATTCACCCTGAGGCCTATGATGTGGTTGAAGGAATTGCCGCGTATTTAAAAACAACCCCTGCAGAATTGATTGGCAATCGCGAACAACTCAATACGCTTGAAATTGAACAATTTAAAACGGATACTATCGGTGATATTGCCTTAAAGGATATCGTAAGTGAATTGCTTAAACCCAGCCGCGACCCGCGTAAGAAATTTGTTGTACCTGAATTTTTAGAGGGGGTAGAAGAAGTTAAAGATCTTAAGGTTGGCATGGATATGCAAGGGGTTGTTACAAATGTAACAGACTTCGGTGCATTTGTTGATGTCGGCGTGCATCAAGATGGTTTAGTTCATTTATCAGAATTGGCAAACCGATTTGTGCGTGATCCATTGGAAATTGTTCGGGTCGGCGACATAGTTAAAGTGCGCGTCATTGATGTTGACCTTGAATTGCCACGAGTCTCGCTTTCTATTAAAGCGTTACTTCCACAGAAAAAGCAGAAGCCGCGTTCAAAAGGGGCGTCTACTAGTAATAAACCCAGCGCTCGTGGTGACAGTAAAAAACGTAGCCAAGCTGCTAAAGGCGGGGGCAAGCGACCACAAAAAAATACACAGAACAAAAAGCGCAGCGATCATAAAAAGGCTAAGGGGCGTCAGCAACCACAGGCTCCTAAACCAGATCGCATGAATACACAACTCTCAGAGCAATTGTTGGCTTTGAAAGATAAATTCAATAAGTAGCTTTAGTTAAGAAAATTCAGCAACTTTCTTTTCCAATAACGTCTGAATTTCTTTCACGCGCTTCTTGGAATCGGCTTCACAGCGCATCACCAGCATAGGAGAGGTGTTGGATACGCGAATGAGTCCCCATCCATCTGGGAATTCTATGCGTGCACCATCGATGGTGTTTACATCGTAGCCTTCATCCACAAAGTATTTCGTTGCGCGTTTGACGATATCAAATTTCTTTTCATCACTGGCATCAATTCGGATTTCTTCGGTGGCAAATGTTTTGGGCAACGATTCTAAGTGCTTGTGCAAGGGTTTGCGACCAGCAGCCAAGATTTCAAGTAAGCGGGCTGCGGCGTAGATAGCACAGTCAAATCCATACCAGCGATGTTTGAAGAAAATGTGTCCGCTCATTTCACCACCCAATTCCGCATTATTGGCTTTCATGCAGTCTTTGATCAGTGAATGCCCGGCTTTCCACATAATGGCATTTCCACCATGTTTACGAATGTCTTCATACATCGTGCGTGAGCATTTTACCTCACCTACGATGGCAGCGCCTTTTTTCTCCTTCAAAATGTAACGGGAAAAAAGCAACAGGAGCATATCACCTGGTATAAAGTTTCCTTTTTGGTCCACAGCACCGATACGATCGGCATCACCATCAAAACCAATC
>CALLLL010000243.1 GCA_938082445.1 uncultured bacterium | reverse complement strand
GTGTGGAAAATTGGATACTTCAATATATGGAGTTCGATTGTAGTTGGGCTATTAAGTGCAATTGGAGTTACTTGGATAATGGCTTTAAATGTTCGAGCCCCAAATGTGGATTGGTGGTATTATAGTTGGAGTATGTATGTTTCCTTTACCGCCCCCTGCGGAATCATAGGGGGTATTGCATTTTGGTTTTTGGGAATTTGGAAACCTTTCCCCCATTCTAATCCCCAGGATTGACCTCCACACCCATCATCCGCTAATCTGGTTATCCAAACAGTTAAACATCCACCTAATCAAAAGGATCCCATATCATGAGCAAGACCACCCGCCGACAATTTATCACCCAGTCCCTCGCAGCCGGAACCGCTCTCGGCTTAGGTACTCCATACATGCAACAACAAGCCATGGCTGCTACCAAAATGAAACTCGGCCTCGTTACCTATCTCTGGGGACAAGACTGGAATTTACCCACTCTCTTAGCCAATTGCGAAAAAACAGGTGTCATGGGCGTTGAACTCCGCACACAACACGCGCACGGCGTGGACCCCCACATCAATGCGCATGATCGTGCCGAAGTTAAGAAAATGTTTGCCGATTCACCTGTCACTAACGTGGGCCTCGGCAGTAATCAAAACTATGACACCCCTGACCCCGCCGAACTCAAAGCCAAAATCGAAGGCACCCGTGCTTTCCTTCAGCTCAGTCACGACACTGGCGGCTCCGGGCTCAAAGTAAAACCCAATAGTTTCCACGAAGGCGTCGACCGCCAAAAAACCATCGAACAAATTGGGAAGTCCCTCAATATCGTTGGGAAAATCGCTGGCGACTTGGGTCAAAAAATCCGCCTCGAAGTGCATGGTCAATGCTCACCTTTGCCCATCATCAAACAAATCATGGACATTGCCGACAACCCCAACGTAGGGGCCTGCTGGAATTCCAATGACGTTGATCTGGAAGGCGACGGACTCGTTCACAATTTTAACCTTGTCAAAGATCGTTTCGCAGACACCGTCCACGTACGCGAGTTTAATGTAGGTAAATACCCTTACGAACAACTCATCGGCCTCTTTAAAGAAATGGACTACGACGGTTGGATTCTTCTTGAATGCCGTACTAAGCGTGCTGATCGTATTGCTGCCCTCATCGAGCAACGCAACATTTTCGAAAAGTGGACCGCATAATTAAACTGACCCAAGGAGTATTCCATGTCCAATACAGCCCTGTTACTCGTTGATTTCCAAAACGATTATTTTGAAGGCGGAAGCTGGCCTTTGGACAACACAGATGCCGCGGTAAGCAATGGCGCCAAATTGCTTGAGGCTTTCCGTGGCAAAGGAATGCCCGTGGTCCATGTACGCCACGAATTTCCAAGCGACGAAGCTCCCTTCTTTCGCCCCAACACTGAAGGTTCACAAATCCACGCTGCTGTGGCTCCCCAAGAGGGCGAGCCCGTCGTGACTAAATCCCAGATCAACAGTTTTCGCGACACCAACCTAAAAGAAATTCTGGATGAACGCGATGTCGAAGGATTGGTCATCGTCGGCGCCATGAGCCATATGTGCATCGACGGAGCCACCCGCGTAGCCCATGATATGGGCTACAATTGTGCCGTGGCCCACGATGCCTGCATCACCCACGATCAGAAATTTAACGGCGTTACCGTACCCGCAGCACAAGTGCATGCCGCGTACATGGCTGCCCTAGGTTTCGCCTATGCCAATGTAGCTACAACAGAAGAATTATTGACTGAATTGTAATCTACACCCTCCCCAATTCACGCATCGCCCATGAAGCATTCCAAATTTTAATCATGGACGCTACCTTACCGGAGTCATCCATCGTCAGACTATACACATAATGTGTTTGAGTGGCCTTGCTCGTTGGAGGCACCGGACCACCTTCACCAGTGTGTTTGGCATGATACGTCGCAAAAAACAAGGCCGTGCGTGTGGCTTCATCATACGAAGAAGCATGCAATTCATATGTCGCCCCAGGCGCTGTAACCGTCCCAAAGCTTTTCGACCATTCACAATAGGCTTCAACAGTTTGGACATCAGCCAAAGGTCCACTTTGAGAACTAAACGATGCTCCATCGGTTACATACGCTTTGCATCCATCCCACCCAGCCCCAGAATCGCAAGCTTCAAAAAACAGCTTTGCATTATCATAAGCACTCATAAGAATCCCTTTCATGAATAATCCAATTCGAATAAAACCGCATCGGAGCATTCTAGCACGAAATTAACATAGATCAACCAGAATCACGCCAAATATTGCATAAAACCCCCATAATTTGCCATAATACACCCTCGCTTAAAACCAAAGTACCAGGGAGTATTGCATCCACTGGTCCCCCCAACCTTTATAAAGGACCTCTAATCGTGTCACATGTAAACTTGGTCACCGGCGGTGCCGGATTTCTAGGCTCCAATCTCTGTGAAAGACTCCTTAATCGTGGCGAAAAAGTCATTTGCTTGGACAATTACTACACTGGACACAAATCCAATGTCCAAGAATTTCTCGACAACCCCAATTTCGAATTGATTCGACATGACATCACCGAACCTATCGTATTGGAATGCGACCGTATTTATAATATGGCCTGCCCTGCATCGCCTCCCCACTACCAACGCAACCCCATTAAAACCATGAAGACATCCGTTCTTGGGTGCATGAATATGCTCGGCCTAGCCAAACGCACCGGCGCCCGTATCCTCCAAGCCTCCACTTCTGAAGTGTACGGTGACCCATTGACTCACCCACAAAAAGAAGAATACTGGGGCAATGTAAATCCTATCGGAATTCGTAGCTGTTACGACGAAGGCAAACGCGTGGGCGAAACTCTTTTCTTCGACTACCACCGTCAACACGAAGTCGACATCCGCATCATCCGCATCTTCAACACCTACGGCCCGAAGATGGATCCCTTTGATGGTCGTGTCGTATCCAACTTCATCGTACAAGCTCTCAAAGGCCAAGACATCACCATCTACGGAGACGGCTCACAAACCCGTTCCTTCCAATACGTCGATGATCTCATCAACGGCATTGTCGCCATGATGGACAACGATACTTTCCTAGGCCCCGTAAACCTCGGTAACCCCGGTGAATTCACCATTAAAGAACTCGCCGAAAAAGTTGTCGCTGCTACAGGAACAGGCTCAAAAGTTATCTATGAAGACTTACCATCCGATGACCCCATGCGCCGCAAGCCTGACAATTCCCTAGCCATGGAACACCTCGGCTGGGAACCTAAAATCCCATTAGACGAAGGCTTACTCAAAGCCATTGAGTATTTTAAAACAGTGGTGTAATTCCTCGAATTAGTAGATTTACGATGCTACACTAAAGGCTACTGCATCCGCAGTAGCCTTATTTTCTAAACTATTCGGTTATTCACCGTTTACCATAAGGAAATCCCAATGAATAAACTTAAAGAAATGTACGACAGCGCCTCTTCCGGGGAGAATTATGCCGAACAATACGTAGAGCATATGGTTAACGTCCTCAAATCTTTGGATACCAAAACAGTCATGACCGTATCCGACATTATCGAAAAAACCGCCGAAAACAACCAAAGCTTTTTCGTCGTGGCCAACGGCGGTAGCGCAGCTGTCAGCACACATTGGGTTAATGACCTCAGTGCGAATACGGTTGTAGACGGCAAGCCCGGTTTCCGCGTCATCTCCTTGACCGATAATGCATCCTCTCTTACCGCATTGGGGAACGATGCATCCTTTGATGAAGTGTTTACCATCCAACTCAAGGCCAACATGCGGCCCGGTGACGTAGTACTCTTCATGTCCGTCAGCGGAAACAGCCCTAACCTCGTTAGCGCAATGAACTATGCGAACGCCAACGGCGCAACAACCATCGCCTGCACGGGTATGGATGGTGGAGCCCTCAAAGAAGGCTCTCATCACTGTATACACACACCCAGTACCAAGGATGAATACGGCCCGATTGAAGACATCTTCAGCATTATCATGCACATCGCGCAGTCACACATATCCATGAATCGCGGACGTTACCTCGCTCACTAAATAGCCTTGCACGACTCCGGTGCCGTTGACTACACTAGAGTCTTCGAGTAACCGGAGTCGTTTTTTATGCAATTCGATAAAACCAAAGCCCAGCATGAACGCGCCAGTCGTGTCATACCCGGTGGAGTCAACAGTGGCGTACGTAGTTTGGCTGAGCCACTCCCGCATCATTACACCCATGCGAAAGGTGCACGCCTCTACGATGTAGATGGCCATGAATTTATCGACTATTCCCTCGGTCAAGGCCCGATGTTTCTCGGCCACAGCCCCCAAGTAGTCATCGACGCGGTCAAGGCCCAACTCGACAAAGGCGGTATCATCACCGCGGGTCAATCCGAAGATGAAATCATCGCTGCGGAACTCCTTGTTAAGCATATCCCCTGCGCCGAAAAAGTACGCTTTACCACCACAGGCTCCGAAGCCGTCCACGCTGCCCTACGCCTCGCACGCAGTACAACTGGACGCGACACCGTCCTGCGCTTTGAAGGCCATTATCACGGCTGGCTCGATACCATCGCCTGGAATCACCCAGCTCGCGACATTGAACTTGGCCTGCCTGAATCTCCCATCTTACGCCCCTCTACCCAAGGCCAATCCAGCAATGATGCGGCCAACCTCATTATCCGTCCTTGGAATAACCTTGAAATTCTTGAGCATACCTTCACAGAACATGGAAACACCCTAGCCGCAGTCATCTGTGATCCTTTTGCTTCCGCCGCAGGACTTATTCCTGCGCATCAATCATTCCTAAAAAAATTACGCGAGCTTTGCACAACACATGGCGTTGTCCTTATTTTCGATGAAGTCATTACCGGGCTACGCGTTTCCCGTGGCGGTGCTCAAGAACATTATGGTATCACCCCCGATCTCGCAACCCTTGCAAAAGCACTCGGCGCAGGCATGCCAGTGGGTGCACTTGTTGGTCGCGCCGATCTCATGGACTGCTTTACCTCTGGCACCGTCCACTCCGGCACCTACAATGCCAACCCCATGGTCATGGCCGGCACCCGCGCAGCACTTGAGGCCCTGCTCGAAGACGATGGCAGTGAATTTCAAAAAGCTTGGGACGCAGGGGAAGAATTACAAATCGGCCTTATGCGCTTAGCCGAAAAACACGGCCTTCCCTTACACCTTCGTGGAGTGCCTACTGTTTTCAGCGCTTCATTCGTGCCCCATGGCAGTTCGGAAATCAGCGATATGCGTTCTGCTCAACAAACAGATACTACTCTCGGCAAACGATTCCTCATCGAAATGCTTCACCGCGGTATTCAACTCACAAGCTTCGGTATTTGGTTTATATCCACTGCCCATACACAACATGACATTGATGAAACGCTCACTGTGGCAGATGCCAGTATGGCTGTACTTGTCGCGGAAGGAATATAAACATGCGTGTCGGCATCATCGGTTTCATGCACGAATCCAATACATTCGCCAACACAACACTCAACCGTCAACATTTCGAAGAAGCCTTTTTCCATTTCGGTGAAGACCTCATCCCTATTTGGGAAGACGCCCACCATGAACTGGGCGGATTTATTACAGGCTGCCGCGAACACCAACTGGAAATTGTTCCCCTATTGGCCGCTTGGGCTACCCCGGGTGGAATGTTAGAAGACGATGCCTACGAAAGCATCCTTACCGATATACTTGAAAGCATTCAAGATGCTGGCCCTCTGGATGGCGTTTTAGTTGCATTACACGGCGCCATGGTCACCCCCACATTCCCCAGCGCCGACGGCGAGACCATCACCCGCATACGTGCATGCATTGGAGACGAAATCCCCCTCATTCTCTCCCTCGACATGCACGGAAACATCTCTACTCCTATGGTCGAAATGCCTGATGTCACCATCGCTTACAAAAGCTATCCACATATCGATCAGCGCGAACGGGGGATTGACTGCGCCCGCATCTTAGGTCAAATCTTGCGCGGTGAAATCTCCCCACACCAAGCACACGTCAAAATGCCTCTACTCATCCACATCGTCCAACAATTCACCGGCGATGGCGCCATGCGTGAAATCATGAAAGCCGTTGAAGAATTTGAAGCATTTCCCTTTGTAATCTCCACTTCCGTACTCCCCGGCTACATATACGCCGATGTACCAGACATGGGCGTTTCAGTCATAGTTGTAATGGACGATGCCGCCGATCTCGTGTTGCCCCATGCAGAAGGATTAGCAGATTTAATATGGTCCAAACGCGCAGCACTCAATGCGGCCTTACCCTCCGTTGCCGAAGCTGTCGCACTCAGCCAAAATTTCGAAGGTACTGTATGCCTCATGGACAGTGGCGACAATATTGGTGGGGGTGGCCCCGGCGATTCCACCATCATTTTCAAAGCACTATTAGAAGCCAACTCTCCAGCTATATGTGTAGTGCTGTATGATCCAGCATGCGCTCAATACTGCGCCGAAAAAGGGCTTGGAAGCACCGTCCAACTTGAGGTGGGCGCTAAAACCGATCATGAACACGGCTCACCCATTGCAATCGAAGGGGAAATAATCACTATCCACGATGGCCATTTCATTGAACCTGAACCACGCCACGGGGGTACGCGTGATTACAACCAGGGCTTAAGTGCAGTCATTAAAACGGTGGATGGACATACCGTTGTGGTCAATAGTTTACGCGTGATGCCCACGAGCATAGAACAACTCAACTCCCTAAACATCGATCCCCGCGAACACCACGCCATCATAGTGAAAGGAGTCACCGCCCCTCGTGCAGCCTACGATCCCATTGCCGACAAAGTGATCTGTGTTGATTCCCCAGGCGTAACCCGAGCAGGCCCCGAATCATTCACTTACAAAAGACGCCCCAAGCCTTTATTCCCCTTGGATAACTAGTCCAGTTTATCCATTACTTGCTTGAGCTTTTCAGTGAGCGCATCGTCCGCCTTCACTAAATCACTAAGGCCATTGAGACGTTCGACCATCGCATCATCCACCTGATGCTCCAAGCGGCAAGCTTCTTGATCCGCCCAGTCATCTTCAAAAAACAAGACATCCTTCAAAAAAGCATACAATGCTTCATGCCGAATAGTGAGCCGATCCGCGATCATGCGACCTTTTTCGGTTAAATCTACATACCCATAGGCTTTATGCGTGACAATTTCCTGCTCAGAAAGTTCACGAACAGCACGCGATACCGCCGGGCGACTAACCTGTACTTGCGCCGCTATGTCACTGACACTACAGACTTTATCACGAGTAAGCAGATCTGCAATTGCCTCAACATATTGTTCCTGTGATGGGCTAATTTTACGCGGTGATTTACCTGATGGACTAAATGATGGCATATGGCATTGAGCTCCCGAAAACTTAAGTCGGATAAAGATAGCATATTGCTTCCAATAAACTCGACATTTTAAGGATCTGCTCCTATCATTCTAAAATCGCTGTATCGTCTTTCAGTTGAAGCGTTTAAGGCATATATGGTAGTCTTTTCGGCTACTGAATCGTATAATTGTCAGTATGTCCATCATCAATATGGATATATTTAACGGCCCTCAATCAGGCCACATAGAGTGTTTGGAGGTTCTACCCAGTGTTTCATATCATGCAAAAACATCGTCGTATTATGATGGTCTTCATTTTTGTTTTCATCGGTATCCCTTTAGCTGTTTGGGTTCCCGGTGCAAGTAATAGCGGCAATTCCTTGTCCAAAGGTGATCCCATCCTCAATGTTGACGGAACCGATATATATGCTTTCGAATTATTGGGACAATACAATGATGAAGTCAGCCGACGCACTGAACAAGATCGCCCAACTGACGCATCCACCCTGATCGCCGAAGGAGTTGTTGCCAATATTTTAAATGGCTTAGTACAACGCGAAGTTCTCACGCAAAAAGCGTCGGTCAACCCTGTAATCCCCGAAAAAGAATATGTTTTCGCTAAGTTAAAAGATCACCCTTTCTTCAAAAATGAAGAAGGTGAATTCGTGGCTGCCAAATATAACAATTGGGTCAAAGGCAATGATCGTGGCGGCATGAATTGGGACGACTTTGCAGAGGCATATGCACAAGACATCAGCCGTGAAATGTATTCAAAACTGGTAACAGCATCCGCGCGCATAAATGAAACTGAACTGCGTGACGAGTATTTGAAATCACAACGCAAAATTAAAGTTAAATACATCACGGTTGCACCTGAAATTGAAATCACCGAAGAAGAAATCGTTGCCGAGCACACCGACAATGCAGAGCGATACAACAAGCCCCCTGAAAATATTGTGGAGTTCGTACGCTTTTCCATTCAGCCCCCCATTCCTGCGATCGTCAACGAAGTGCTAACCAAAGCCCGAGCTGGTGAAGATTTCGCAGAGTTGGCCAAAGCACACTCAGTAGGTACCGATAAAGAAATCGGTGGTGATATGGACTGGCGAGCTGTAAGCGACAATCCCATCGGACAAGAACAACACTACATGAATTTAAAGGTAGGTGAAATTTCTGAACCTATCCAACTGTTCAGCGAAGTGTACCTCTATAAAGTCGCTGAAGAACGCACCAACGAAGAAACACAAGAATTGGAAAAACGCGTTAACCGTATTGTATTCCGAATCGACATAAGCCCTGAATTCCGTACCGAAATCGACGCCAAAGCAGACGCTCTCTTGGCTCAAGTATCTGAAAGCAAGGATCTGCGAGCAGCAGCTGCTGCTGCTGAGTTGACCGTTGAAACCTCAACGCCATTTAATGCGGGTTCAAGCGAGATTGACGGCATCTCTGCCAACGATACCTTTGCTTTCAAACAAGGCTTTGGCCCACTGGACCTCGACGGCATCCCCGAAACAGTTGTAGCGGGTAGCGAAAATTTATTCGTCGGTAAAGTCATTCAAGTAACCGAGGCCTCACCGCAGGCACTGGAAGATGTTCGAGAAGAAGTTAAAAGTACACTTACACGCATTAAAAAGTCTGAGCCTGTCTACCTAGAAAAAATTCAAGGGTACATGGACACCATTCAATCCGACGCCAAATCCCTCGACGAGGTTGCTGCATTGCTTCCCGACTTAACCATTGAAGTTAAAGAAACAAAAACAGCTTTTGGTCCGCAAGGCATGGAACTTTTCCAAGAAGGACTCTTTTGGAATGTTCGCGCAATCTTCCCCGAATTGGGCGATAAAGAAGTCGGCACAATTATCACATCCGTTCAAGATTTCCAACAAAATCAATTAGCTATGGAATTAAGTGAGATTGTTGAACCCGACGCTGAAGCATTTGAAAAAGACTGGACCGAACAAAAAGAGCTTATGCTGGAGAATGTTCGTCAACGTGTAAAATTCGCTCGTCAATCCGACTACGCCACCTTCCTCGCGCAAGAAGCAATGAACGGCGGAAAAGTTATGCAATACGACGACGTCATCAATGAAGTTATTGGTGCTTACGATGAAAGTGAAGAAGACACTTCATCGGATGAAGAAACAGATGGTGAAATCACTGTAGTAGACGATGCACCTTCAGTAACAGAATCCAGTCCAGAAGAACCGGTTAAGGAAACGACCGCTCAATAATCCTTGAGTACCTGCTGAAGCGCATCGATTTCATCGCGTACAGCATTCGCCTCATCCAACGCGTTACGCTCATATACAAAGGCCATTCGGTGACCCCGGATGGCCTTTTTTAGATCACCAATGCTGCTACGACGTGCACTCCAAGCCATACTACGCGCCAACAGGGACAGCAGCACCAATTCAGCTACTAAAATGATCGCCAATACGCTACCTGAATGAATGAAAAAAGACCACTCTAAAAACACACCGGCAAAATATTCTTTAACGACTCCATAAGCGGTAATCCCAAAAAAAGCAATAGGCGGTATATCCAAAAGCACCGCTAATGGCCAACTAGAAATCAACTGTGCACGACGTACGATACGTTCTCGAGCAGAACCGCGAAGGATTTCCCCCACATAGTCCCCTAGTGTATTGATATACGAATCATAGCTTTGGGTATTGCCCTGCACCTCAAAACCCGCTTTTGCCAACAGCACACCCAGCTCACTTTCTTTTTGCAGAAATAATTGCTTAAGTTCTGCTGAATCGAGCGTCAATGCCGTAGCAGGTGCATCATCTTTGGACAGTAACGTAGCTGCTCGTTGCCCAATCCCTGAAGACATCGACCATGGCGACCATTGCATCATTCGGGCCGGTAGAGTCCGGACCACCTCAAGGACTTTATATAAAGTTCCTACCACACCCTTTGTGCGTACACTGGTTTCTTTACCTAGCGCATAATTCCATAAATGCGACTCGGAAAATAATCGTTGCTCCGCTACAGCCAAACCGGCTTGAGCCAACTCAGCATCAATACGCTGTAAACCTTCTCGCAATTGCTCAAAGTGTACAGCGTCTTCATTGACCGCAGTTTGCAACGATCCAATGGTTTTAGCCAATAAACCCGAAGCATTCGAGCGCTTTATACGCCGAATTTGATCACGATCCAACTCGGACTGCAAATACGTTTCAAGCTGTGGGAAGTCATATTCTTCCGCATCCGACTGCGCTCCAGACAACTTTCGATCAAACGTTCGCAGACTATTTACGCGAAAATATTGCCCCGGTGAAAATCCTTCTTCCGTCAACCGAGCAAGCCAATGCTCCTTAACAGTGGGCGCAACCGACGCTTTCGTCTCCACGCATACAATACTGCGTTCCTGCTGTAAAGGGCGCAAGAGCGACCACGTCGCTTCATCCAAATACTTTTCTGCATCGGCGCACATCATAATGAGATCGCAGTGTTGCAATATTTTACTAACCGATTCGCGGTGGGCCTTTTCAATTGTATCCGAGTCAGGCGTATCAATCACCACCAAATGCTCCAAGGCTGAACCCGACACATTATGTGTGTCGGTGGAAAAATCTAGCCGTGCACCTGGAGGATGATATACCGTAGGAATCGACGTGCACGGGCGATACTCAGAAGTCTTGGCCAATTCATCACCGGCCAACGCATTAAGTAAAGTCGATTTCCCTACACCTGACCCACCCACCAAGGCTATGATGAGCACATCATCCAAGCGGTCTTCGCGTTCGCGCAACTCAGCCACGCGATGATTTAAGCGTTTCCCTTCTTGCCGCAATGTAAGCCATGAACCTGAATAGTGACTCAGCTCATCCAGCTTATCCAGCAGGGTATTCATTCGATAGGTCATGACTCAATACTCCCTTGCGACACTACACACTGTCGATGATGGCTACGCAATGATTCGACAATTTCCCCTTCAAAGGGCTCCAACGCCTCATACAATTCATGCAAACACGGCTCGGTAATATGGGTATCCAATGCAGCCTTGAGCAGTACTTGCTGGTCTTTTTTCCACGGAGACAAAAAATCAAAAAGGGCATCACCAAATTGATATTCCATAACCTTCGCGCCAAATGTTGCCCCCGCCGCCGTTGAAGCCAATGCCAATTCACCTGCACCAAATCCGCTCGTTAATAGTCCAGTAGTCCCTGCAATGGCTGCGGGCATGATCGCCAATATCGTATCCAACGCTTCGAGAGTCAATCGTTTTCCTTTGTGATCTTCCCACCATGCGTTCAACATGACATCTGCATGTTCACGAAACTCTTCAGAGATACTTTCTGCACTCAAGCAATCTTCTATCACAGCATCAACAGCAGCATCGACATCCAACGACTCGACAGATTTCCGTATCAAGGATGCAACGGGTTCAGGTGCATTGCGACTAATTTCAATATACGTTCGCGACAGGTGTTGCGCTATCCGTGTAATTGCCGCACGGTGAAACTCAAGCACACTGGCTTCTGTTTCTTCGCTCTGCGCCTCCATTTGAGTGCGTTTTTTCACACCACTGACAATACCGCGCCCTATCGCTGATACCCCGCGTACAATTGCTGCGCTAGTAGCCCCTATTCCACGTCGAATTGCCCCACGCTTCGATTGCACAAAGGCATGAAACAAACCACCGACTTCTTTGCCCGGTGCGGGATCATACTCTAATGAAGCCGATGCATTCAGCGACTCAAACTGATCGGCAACATCACGCAGTTCTGTATGCACTTCATCTAAATGGTTTAAGAAAGAGCTGGTCGTTTCAGCAAAACGTTTGACGGTTTGTGCGAATACTTGGTGTTTAATGGCCGGCACATCCAAACTTTCTAAATGCGCACGCAATTCCTTGCCATCCTGAAAGGATACGATCGATTGATTCAGATCTTCCCCAGTAGAAAAGTCATGAGGGATTACATAGCTCATGGCCTCAATACCGACATCATTTAAAAAATCTTCGACTTGATTGCGGCCAACTTGAAAATTATCAGCTGGGTTAGCTTTATTCATCACAGGGACCAATTGTCGTCCCGAGTCCACTGCATGCCGAAAGTACTGTACAACACGATCGTCTTTGTATTTTTCACCAGTGATTACTGCAATTAACACATCTCCAGCTGCGCGAATGTTATCCGCCACTTCCCAATTGCGCTTATCGATAGAATCCACATCAGGAGTATCCATGATAATTAAATGATCGGGTAAGGTATCGTCTACTGCCACAAAAAGGGTCTTAAAATCGATATCGCTATTGATAACATCCGCTTCATTTTCAAGCGGTACAGGGGTAAATTCAGGGATAAGTTTGCCACCTAAACATTCAGCTGCGCGTTTTGCGTTGGCTGCAATCACTGGATGGCAAGTTGCAGCAGCCGTGTTGACCATCGGACTAATTTTTTGATGGGTCAACAAATTAAATACCGTCGATTTCCCCGTATTGGTCCCACCCGTTACCGCTCCAATCAAACACCCTTCACCAGCTAGATGGGGCACAAGTTTATACGTTAGTAACGCCGTCCACTCTTCAGTGCCCGAAAATACACGTTCAGACAGCACTGGCCGCGTCTCCAAGGCAGATCGCATCTGCTGGAGAGCCAATTCAAAAGACGCCAGTGCTTGACCCAATTCGTTTTGCATATCACCTCATGTGTACATATTAACAACTACTCTGAGTATACCCCATAACAGGTGTGATTTCCGATAATTGTGCGGGTAAACCCGCAACAAATACTTCGAATCCCGTCACCATTTAAAAAAAAGTACATCATCCTATACATTCCAAGGGCCTGTGAGCCCTTTATTTCTTGACTAAATTGGACAATCATTTAAAAAAATGGGATACTAAAAGAACTACAGTAAGATCGATTCAATCATTCGCCGCAAACGGCTGTCGGTGTAGAAAACATAAATTATAAAGGCGAAATCAACTATGAACACCAAGTTCCCGAGCTATTTGTTAAGTGTATGCATGCTGGTCCTGGCAAGTTTCAGTATCCCAACCATTGCCGAAGAAACTCAGCCATGGAGCCTGCGCGATCACTTCCTATTTAGCGGAGTTGATAGCGTATTTAAAGTCGACCCTAAACGTGCAGAATGGCGTATCGAAAGCGCCAACGGAAAAATAATCGTTCCAGCAGCCTATACCGAAATCGAATTTGGAGACGGCACAACCCTTCGCCTTAAAAAAGAACATTGGGTATCGGACTCACGTAAAGATTTTAAGGACGCCTTCGGTAGTGGCGACCGATTTCAATCCACTTTTAAACCCAAAGACGGCCTCCACCTCGAATTTCATTTCAATCGTTATACAACGGTGCCGTTTATGACCATGATGGTCGTCATCAAAAATACCGGTACCACCCCCATTCCCCTAAAAGCCATTCGCCCAGGTGTTGTGGCACCCGGTTCAGCGCCCATGCTGGATGCCAATTTAGCCACCATGTGTAATTCTCAACGACGTGGGGCACATGCCATCCCCATATCCAAAGGTCAATCCAATTTCATGGAAATTAAAATGCCCGGAGGCAATGGAATCATCGGCATTGGTTTGTTGCAATCCGGTTACATTCACTCCACCATGAGCTTTGTACACGGCGAAAAAGGCGGCGGGAAAATTGAAAACATCTACGCCCCTTCTATCAATGTAATGCCCAACAGTACAGTACAATCCGATGGGGTTTGGCTTATGTTGTCCATGGACAACAGCAAAGCCCTAAAAGAATATTTCACTTGGGTAAAAACGAACTTCCGCAAAGACGAACGCCAACAAACCCAACCCAAAGGGTGGGTAACCATTCAAGATGAAGATTCAATTGAAAATCTCATCACTACAGCTCGCAAATGGAATTTACGATCTATCCAACATGCCTTAGTACCTAGCACCTGGCAAACCGGCGGTGTCACCAATGGAAACTACAGCATGAGTATTGCCAGTGTTGCCAGTGCCATCAAAAGTGCTGGTATGTCACCCGGCATTACCCTCGATCCCTTATCGGCCGCCAAAAGCCATAATGAATATACTATCCAAGCCAAAGACGGGAGTTACTGGTTAGATTTACGCAAGCCCAAAGCGCGAGAATTTGGCGTAAAACAGCTGAGTAAGTTAATTGGATGGAAATACAAATTCTTCGTCGTATCCAAGTCTTCAATCCCTGACGACGTCCTAAAAACCATGAACATTACTCGCTCAGTTGCCGATTTAGTCGCTTTTGAAATGATGACCGCTGCAGCCGGTACCATGCCCGTTTTCCCTGAATCTTCACATACCATTGGTAATAATTCAAGCGAATGGAAAGAAGTCGAACACGCAATGGCCACCAACGCTATTTACTATCACCCCACCGGTCCTATTCGTCTAGATTTACGCGAGGTTACAGAACTATCAGGTGCCGTATCCAAGATAGCAGCACACTATTACGGCCCACTTGAAATTATCGGGCTACCAGGGAAAACTGTGCGTAAACAACTGAGCGATTCATTCGCTATTGCCAAAGCGGCCTCCACTCCTTGAACCGAACATTTCCCACGCCATGAAATCGATTGACTACCGTTCATATGCGAAAATAAACCTCTACCTCGACGTACTTTCAAAGCGCGAGGATGGCTTCCATGCCATCGAAACAATTTTCCAAAGCATCAGCCTCCATGATACGTTAACGTGTACCTTAGCAGACGCTTTGAGCCTTGAAGTGGAAGGCGCGGACCTTTCCCCAGGCAAAGACAATTTAGTGTATCGCGCTGCCGCTCTTTTGCAACACACGTACAAAATCAAGCACGGCGCCCACATGACGTTGGAGAAACATATCCCAATCGCTGCCGGACTCGCAGGAGGTTCAGGAAACGCAGCCGCGGCACTAGTCGCCCTCAATGAACTCTGGGACATCAATGCACCCATAAATGAACTGGAAGATCTCGCCGCCCAACTTGGCTCGGATATTCCTTACTGCCTAAGTGGAGGCACTCAAGCGGGAATTAATCGCGGCGAAACATTAAGCCCTATCGCTCCACTACCTAAAACATGGTTCGTACTCGCCCATCCCCCTATTGCCGTGAGCACTCCAGCGATCTACAACCACCCCAAATTATTTAAAAGCGGCGCAACCCCTGGCCCTTCCGGCATGAGTTCACGGCTCGAAGAAGCCATTCAACGATGCGAAGAAGCCCCTCTCGGCTCAATTCTTTTTAATGCCATGGAATTTGCAGCACTGGTCGCTTTCCCAATCATCGAGGAATACAAAGCGCGCCTTAGCGTAGCCGGATGTGATGGTGTACTCATGAGTGGTAGCGGGCCAACCTGTTTTGGCATTTGCAAAAGTGAGTCGCATGCCTATGATGTAAAAGCCCAACTCCATGATATTGAGTCCGCCATTGTGCACAGTGTGGATACAGGACTTGAGCGCTTCGGCGACAACCTATAAGTACACGACCTGACAAATCCCCATTTCTATGGTATATTTTAGATACGGAGGACAGCACCATGGATGGAATAAACGCATCAATTTAGGGTATGCAGACCGCAGCTAAACGGCACAATATCACAGCAAACAACATTGCTAACCTACAAACAGAAGGGTATCAGGCCAAGCGTGCTATCAATGGCGATTCTCCCACTGGTGGCGTAGATATTGTTGAAATTCAGACCTCAGAGGCCCCTGCCCCCCCCGGCTCATCCAATGTTGACCTCACAACTGAAGTGACCAATCAGATCGTTGACAAAAACACCTATGAAGCCAATGCAACCATGCTCAAAGCCCAAAACGATACGCTGGGCACCCTACTGGATATCCTCGAATAACTAGACGAATTCTGATTCTTTAACGCGCCGCTGAATAGTTCCTATGCCGATGATGCTATCTTCCATAATCAATTTAAACCATTGGCCTTTGATGAGTACGTCTTTTAAACTCTCATCATAATTTATCACCTCAACTTCAACACGATACCAGGTTTTACAATCGGTTGAATTAGGCAAGTTGTGTAATCGTATCGCAATGTCATCGGCACTGCTTGCCACGCGAAGATAGGATGTATACCCGGAACCTGTTGGGGTTCGCCCTTCCAAAGATTCATTAAACTCAACCTGTGCTTTGCATACATACATACCATTACCTCAATGCCAAACTGGCGAAGGTTACTACACCACCGGAAGGATCGTGTGCATGGTCATGGTGCAACAATTCTCCCTCAGTAGCCGTTCCTTGCAACGTCCACATCGCCGAATACATCGCTTTATACCCACATACATGCCGTTCATTATCATCCCTCATTACAGAGCGGAAAAAAGCCGAGGTGTCCATCGAAATAACATGCGCTAAATCTTCCCGATCCCGTTCCTCCGCATAGGCGATATCATCGTCATCAATTTCGAAATCATCACCAAAGCAAGGTCCTATATGGGCAAGATCCACACCAGCAATAACCGTTGTTTTACCACCAGACTCCTCAACAACCGCTCTACACTCGTCCAAGAAACGATGTATGGGTTGGGCATCTTCGCCTTCAACACAAACACTGCCTTCGCCAAAATACGAAGTTAATATCGGCACGATCGTTACATCCGGCCCATACAAGTACGAAAGCATCAAGACCTGAAACTCTATTGAATGCTCTGTCCGATGACACAACTCAAATTCAAAGGGGTCCCATGTGCATGCCTTAGATAAACGATCCACTATCGTGGTATTCGTTTTCATCGTCCCGAAAGGTGTTTCAAAATGTTTGCGCGTTAAAATATACGGCACAGGCTCTGCCATATGCGCCACCCCAAATATAATCACGGTATCCGGCTTACCTGAAGCAAACAGGGCATCATACGCATGGCTATAACTATGCCCCCCTCGATGGAGATCAATATGGGGTGCGAATAATCCAGCTAAAGGCAATCCCTCCCCCGGCGATTTCGCTAAACTACGCTCAACCGATCCTTCTCGAGTAAATTGCTCATCCAAAAACGTGCGCAATTCATCCGCATCCTCTGGGTATGATTTCCCAGCCAAAAAAGCTGGACGAGTATCACGTGTGCGAAAGTCTTCAACAAGAGCCTCATATATTTCTTCAAAGGCCTGCGTATCCATAAATCCAAATTCATCCAATTGCCGAATAATTTCATCGATGGCTTCAATCGGAAATTCTTCCACACCAAACTGTTCCATTGCTTTAGCCTGAATGGCTTCCACAGAATGATGACCGTCTAAGTGCATTGCAATAAATGCGCCCGCCGGAGCCAACACCAAGGTTTCCTCCACGATATGCATAGGATCGCTTAATGTGAACAACTGTTCGCCCTCATGCTCAATTGGGTCTAAATTCACATGGCGCATCGCAGGCGTATTCAATTATTCATCCTTCTTTTTGGGGGGATTGATCGCTTCTCGAAAGGTGCGCATGATACTCGCACCAATTTTTTTAGCAGACGCTTTGGCTTTTTTCGATGATTCTTTTTCCATGACCTGTTTTACTTTTTCAGAAGCTGCTGCTCCCACATCTTCTATCTTATTGGCCAGATCGCGCATTGCAGGCTTGTCCGCAATCGCTTGAGCTTTGGTCATCACATCATCGCCCATTTTGGCTGATTTATCTTTAATCTTTTGTGCCTGCTCACTCTTAGAAAACTCCATGGCCTTTTGCGCAGTAGCCTTACTGGCTTCGTTGACCTTTTCCGATATTTTCTTTACTGTATCGCTTTCCACTATATCCTGAATCCGATCAGCCACATCCCGGCCCATCTCCTGCATCGCTTCCAGAATATTGGGATCTTCCCAACCGGGTAAAGTTGCCTCTTCTTCAGGTGCATTCGGTTGCTCTACAACTGCCAAAGGCTTAAAGTCTTTCGATGCACCACAATAGGGGCATAAATGGTATTCACTCCGGAATCGCAGGGTACACGCCAGGCATTCACGGTGCCCCATATCTGAGAAATCTTCGATGAGCCCTTGCTCAATAACCACTTTCTGACATGCCTGCTGTCGGTCAACCGCTACAGTAAAGCTGGGATAGCGAAAGGCAATCTCTTCATACAGATAATGCGCCGTTGCAAAATTTTGTGCTTTCTCGTAACAAAATGCCAGTGCAAACATCGCTTGATCGCGCTGCCCTTCATCGGCCATCACAGGCCACAATAAGCGAATCGCCTCACTGGGATCGCCTGTGGTCGCCATTTCAATAGCCGTATCAATTACATCTTTTTCTGTTGGGGGCTCGTTTTCACTCATGGCACCAGTCTAACCGACTTAACCCAAAGTGAGCAAGCAAGACTTGCGCAATGGAAGCCCAATTATATATAACCATAGAAGATACCACCTTATTCGCCTCGAAAGGATCGCGTCATGGGACAATTAAAATACGCCGTACATGCTTATGCATGGACCAATAGTTGGAGTAACGATACCCTCGACATCATCGATAAAGCCAAGGCGCATGGCTTTGACCTCGTTGAAGTCCCTCTAATGGAAATCGATAAGGTTGATGCCGCTCCCATCAAAGAACGGGCTTTGGCTGCCGATATTGAGCTCTGCACTTCTACTGCTTGTTCAAAGACTACTGACCCGACAGGAGACGATGAGGCCACACGTGCAGCCGGACTTCACTACCTTAAGCAATGCATCAAAGCCACAGCCGATATGGGTGGGTCTGTGTTTACAGGAGTCACCTACTCGGAAATTGGACGCAAAATTACAGGACGGCCCGGTGAAGAATACTGGGACCGCGCTGCCGGAGTACTAAAGCAAGCGGCGCAATACGCCCAAGACCTCGGAGTGACGGTAGGAATTGAGGCCATAAACCGTTATGAAACGTTCCTCATCAACACCGGTGACCAAGCACTTGAACTCATGCACCGTGTCGATGAGCCCAATGTAAAAGTGCACCTTGATGCCTACCACATGAATATTGAAGAGCACGACTTCTACTCACCTACCCTCAAGTGCGCACCCCACCTGTGCCATTACCACTTAAGCGAAAGCCACCGTGGGACGCCGGGAACTGGTGTCGTCGATTGGGATGGCATATATCACGCCTTAGGCACAGCCAACTACACCGGAATTGTCGGCTTAGAGTCTTTTGAAAGCGTCTCTCCCGCCATGGCTGCCGCCACCTGCATGTGGCGATCGTTGTCCGAATCCAGCGATGCTTTACTCGCTGATGGCCTTTCATACCTGAAAACATTGGAGAAAAAGTACTACGCATAGCGATTTGTTTCACTTTGAAACGTCATTACGTAGATTTTTCTAATGATTCATTGCGAAACGCTTAATTATCTGATACCATTATCTGTATCAATTAGGAGCGTTTATGAATTCAGCAACCATACCCTATGTACTTATTGCCAGTGATGACAACGATTACGCCACGACCTTAACCCATTTTCTACAATCTCAGGCCTGTGAAGTTGAGCGTTGCCATGACCCCAAAGGTGTCTTTCGCGAAATCGGCAATCGCGAATACCAAATTCTCGTTCTTGATCTCAGTATTACCGATGAAGGCACAGCCGATTTAGTCTCCTTCGTCTCCCGACAAAGTCCCGACACTCAAATCGTCCTCCTCTTCGACATCAATCAATTCGAAAAAGCCCTTGAAGGTATTCGACACGGCGCATACTTTTACCTCCCCAAAAGCAGTCCGCCATCCGACATGGCCTGGATCATTGAAAAAGCCCTCATCGATCTTGAATTAAAAACCACACTTAAAAATCACGAACAACGTTTATTCGAAGAACTCATGGGCTCAAGTCCCGCGATGATGCGCGTGTCCGAACTCATCACCAAAGTCGCCCCCACCGACAGCACCGTATTACTACTCGGTGAAAGCGGGACCGGTAAAGAAGTCATGGCCAATGCCATCCATCAGCTCAGTTCCCGTCGCGGACAACCCTTCATCGCCATCAACTGCGCTGCGCTCCCGGAGCAAATTCTTGAGAGCGAACTTTTTGGTCATGTCAAAGGCGCATTTACCGGAGCAGAATCGGACAAGGTGGGGCTCTTCGAAGCGGCCGATGGCGGGACACTCTTTTTGGATGAAGTCGGTGACATGCCGCTTGTGGCTCAAGCAAAACTATTGCGCACACTCCAAAGCGGAGAAATTCGACGCGTCGGCGAATCCACTGTGCACCATGTAAATGTACGCGTGCTCGCGGCGACCAACAAAGATCTGGTACAAGATGTAAAAGATAAAAGCTTCCGCGAAGATTTATATTTTCGCCTCAACGTTTTTCAAATAAACATACCCCCACTACGTGAACGCCGGGATGCGCTCCCCCATCTTATCAAAGAATTCGTCAAACGCTTCACCGTAAAATATGAAAAACACATCCTGGGCCTCGACGACAGCGCTGTAAACCTACTGGCCCATTACGAATACCCCGGCAACATCCGCGAGCTCGAAAGCATCATCGCCCACGCCGTCATCATGGCCGATACCGACACCATTACCGCGACTGATCTTCCCGATCAACTCCGCTTCGGCACCAACGCCCGCCTAGAACTCCCCCTATACGAAGGCACCGCGACCGGCACCATTCAAGACATGGAAAAAGATCTCATTGAACGTACCTTAAAACAGCTCAACGGCAACCAGACAGAAGTCGCCAAGTCATTGGGCATTTCACGTTCAACCCTGTGGCGAAAATTGAAGGAATATGGATTATCGAAGGAAGAGGAATAAATTACTCTTTCCCTTTAGTTGCCCAAATAGTATCAGAATCAGGGTGCATACAAAAGATTTCACATTGAGTAAGTGACTGAGCTAACTGCTTGAATTCACCATTCGTTACATTCGTTCCTGATATATTTAGAAACCTTAATTTAACGAGTTTTTGAACTGGGATAAAGTCTGCAATCTTCAAGTTTCCAAGAAAAAGCTCTTTCAATTCACTCAAGTTTTTTAAGGGCTCTAACTCTACAATATTTGTATCGCTTAGCCAAAGTTCCCTAAGTAATTTCAGATCAACCAGTGGGGATAAATCTCTTACCTGTGTCTCACTTAAGTCCAAACATCTAATATTAAAGAGATATTTTAATGGGTCAATATTTGAAACGTCAGTACTTGAAAAATAAAGACATCTTAGCTCAGTTAATTTTTCAAGAGGCTTCAGATCTTCAATCGCTGTATCAGAAATGTTTAAGTAAGCCAATGAATTCAATCCACTCAATGAATCAATATCAGATAGATTAGTTTCACTCAAGTCTAGATTATTAGCATTAACCAAATTACGTAGAGGCTTACAGCATTTAACGTTGGTTTCACCTAACCATAATCGCTGGATACATACTAAATTTTCCAACGCTGATAAGTCGTCTACAGGACATCCTGTAACCAAAAGAGTTTGTAACTTTACTAAATGCCTTAAAGGATCAAGATTCTCTACCGAGGTATACATTAACTGTAATCTCTTTAAGCCTAATAACTCATGTAGCGGTTCAAGATCAGCCACTTTCGTATAATTTAAATAAAGGGATTTTAATTTTGTACAGTATTTCAGGTGGGCAATACTTTCGACTTCAGTCTCACTGATATTTAAAACACTTAGTTCTGGTAACTTTTCCAAAAAGGATAAGTCTGAAAGTTTGGTGTTCTGAACCCATAACCCTTTCAAGTTCTTCAAACTAGCAATTATAGAGAAATCACAAACAAATGTATGGTCAAGGTCTAACTCCTCTAAGTTTCCTAGGTGTTTTAATAATGAAATATCCTTAATTCTTTCATAACTTAAACTTAATGTTTTGCATTCCTGACCAATGATTTCCAACTGGCCTACAGACGCCACAATCTTCCCAACAGATTTGGAAACAGCAGAAAAGATTATTCTTTCATCGTCAGCCAACACTTAAGAACCTCTCTAAATATATCGAAGGCAACCCTTTCACAATAATAAAATCCCCTACTGCGCTGCTCCTATCGTCTCTAGCCCGCCCATATACGGACGTAAGACTTCGGGAATGACGATGGAACCATCCGCTTGCTGATAATTTTCAAGCACAGCGATGAGCGTGCGGCCTACGGCAAGGCCCGAACCGTTAAGGGTATGAACAAACTCTGGCTTCTTATCGCGTTTAAAACGGATATTTGCACGACGTGCTTGGAAATCCATACAAGTGGAGCAAGAGGAAATTTCGCGGTAGGCATCTTGCCCGGGCAACCACACTTCGAGGTCATAGGTCTTGGCGGCATTGAATCCAGTATCGCCTGTACACAAAGTCACCACACGATAGGGCAAGTTCAATTTTTGCAAAATGGTTTCGGCATTGGCGGTCATATTCTCGAGTTCTTGGATGGAGTCTTCCGGCTTCACAAGCTTCACCATCTCGACTTTATTGAACTGGTGTTGACGCAGCATCCCGCGCGTATCTTTACCGTAGGAACCCGCTTCAGAACGAAAACATGGGGTGTGCCCAGTATAATTTATCGGCAAGTCCGCTTCATCCAAAATATCGCCAGCGTGAATATACGTCAGCGGTACTTCTGCGGTTGGAATCAACCAAAGATCCTGATCGCCTTCAAGGCGAAACAAGTCTTCAGCAAACTTCGGCAATTGCCCGATACCGCGCATGGTATCGGAATTCACCATATAGGGGGGCAACACTTCGGTATAGCCATGCTCTTCAGTTTGAGTATCAAGCATAAACTGAGCGAGTGCCCGTTCAAGACGCGCTCCGGCGCCTTTCAGTAACGTAAAGCGTGCACGCGCCATCGTTGCCCCGGATTCAAAATCGATAATCCCAAGGCTTTCACCCAAATCCACATGGTCTTTGACTTCAAAATCAAAGGTGGCCCGCGTACCCCAAGTACGCTCTTCACGATTGTCTTCCTCGGATGCGCCCACTGGAATCGATTCGTGGGTCATGTTGGGAATACGCATCAGGGCGTCTTGCATTTGCAAATCCAACTCTTTGGCTTCTTCCATTAACTCTTTGGATTTTTTACTGATGGCTTGCATTGCGGCAATGGCTTCGCTGGCATCGCCTTTTTCTTTCTTGATGCGGGAGATTTCTTTGGACGCGTTGTTTTGCTCGGCACGCAGCGACTCGGCTTCATGCTGTTTAGCGCGGCGTTGTTCATCAATCGCCAAAATGCCGTCAATATCAATACCGTCTGCATTGCGATTACGCAGGTTTTCTTTAACAGCTTCTGCATTTTCGCGAATTAATTTTATATCGAACATAAAAATTCTTTCTTCTTAAAGGGGGTTAACGAAGGTTATATAGCTGGCGATTGAACACACACTGCCCAATCCATTACCGCAACAAATCCAGAATACGATCCAGATCGTCCAAGTTATAAAAGTCTATTTCAATTTTACCACGTTGCTGGGCATCGCATTTCAGATTAACCCGCGTACCAAAGCGCTTGCGCAACTGATCTTCAATGGCCGTAATATGCGGATCTTCAACTGCGGCATTGCCATTGCTCTTGGCTTTTGCAGGCTTGGCCACCTTTTCAGCTTCACGCACCGACAGACCGCCTTCAATAATTTTTCGACAGGCTACACGCTGCTCTTCAGGTGTACTCAACGACAACAAAGCACGAGCATGACCCATCGTAATGGTTTGCTGGATCACATGCTCCTGAATATCACTGGGCAACTGCAATAGTCGCATGGTATTGGTAATCGTTGCACGTCGCTTGCCAACCACTTGCGACAATTCTTCCTGGGTACACTGCATTTCTTCAAGCAATTGCCCATAGGCCAACGCCAACTCGATCGGGTTTAAATCTTCGCGCTGCACATTCTCAATGATACCCAAGCGCAGCATATCTTGATCCGAAACTGTCCGACATACCGCCGGAATCGCTTCGAGTTCAGCCAGTATACTGGCACGCACACGGCGTTCACCGCTAACCAGTTCATACTCACCATTCTCACGCTTACGCACGACGACAGGTTCTAACACCCCTTCATTGCGAATGGATTGCGCCAATTCTTGCAAATGCTCTTCCACAAATTCGCGGCGTGGCTGCTTAGGGTTATTGTATACCGTGCGCGGATTGACGAGCACCAGCTCAGTACCATCTGGCAAAACTGAAGGTGTTTCTTTAACGGGCACAGGATCCATTTGCGTCATGGCTTCTGAACCGCCAATTAACGCACCCAATCCTTTACCTAATTTTTTCTTTTGTGCTGACACCCCTTTAACTTTCGCTTGGTCGTACGCCACTGGTGGCATGTTTTTCTATAATTTCATTGGCCAGCTTATTGTAAGCCAACGCACCAGGACAAGCCCGGTCATATTCAATAATTGATTGGCCAAAACTCGGCGCTTCACCCAAGGTCACATTGCGCGGGATAATGGTATCAAACACTTTATCACCCAAGTGCGCGCGCACATCGTCAATCACCTGCTTAGACAAATTCGTGCGTTGAAACATCGTTAACAACACACCCTGCAATCGCAAATTGGCGTTTAAGTTATCCCTTACCAATATAATGGTTTGCAACAACTCACTCAAACCTTCCAGCGCAAAATATTCGCACTGCAAAGGAATCAAAACACTATCCGCCGCTGACAAACCATTAATGGTCAACAAACTCAACGATGGGGGCGCATCTATAAATATATAGTCATACGCTTCACGAAGCGGGGCCAATGCTTCCCGCAAACGAAATTCACGCTGTTCGACATTCACCAACTCGACTTCGGCACCAGCCAAATTTTTCTCCGCTGGCAATACATGAAGATTGGGCGTATTGGATTCCACGATTGCTGGATGTACTTCGCTATCTTGCGACAGCACATCATACAAGGAAATCTCAAGAGACTGCTTATCGATCCCTAAACCGCTGGATGAGTTTCCCTGAGGGTCCAAATCCACCAATAATGTCTTTTTTCCAAGACCTGCAATACAGGCTGACAGATTAACCGCCGTCGTCGTTTTACCGACGCCGCCCTTTTGATTGGCTATAACGATTATCTGACCCATATGGTGCGTGTATACTTTCCTCGCGTTGCGGGACTAACAGATGAACCCAGCCCAGACCTAGTGAAACGAGTATAATAAAAGCCCTGCTATGGTGAAGTCAATGTTAACAGCTAAATTTACCCCAAAATCAAGACATTTTTACGTATAGAACTCTTTAGAATTTCTTGATCCAATCCCCAAATTCACCTATATTGGAGACTATACCAAGAATATTGTAGCTACGATTGATTTTTTCAAACATTTAGCGAATAAGCTCCATCCTCTTTGGTGTTTGGTCTAAATACAAGTCCAATAATCAATAGCTGGATACAATTACCCAATAGCATAGGGTATTTTGAGTCAATGAAGAATCGAAGCGCATACAACAAGGAGTCTATTTTGAACGAATCCACCCTATCTTCCAGCGATCTTGATATCGAAACCGCCCAACATCAAATCACTTGCCTGATAGACAATATCGAACAAGTTGTATATGGAAAACGAGATGTCATCAAATTATGCCTAGTCGGCCTTCTAGCACGCGGACATTTACTCATCGAAGATATCCCTGGTGTGGGGAAAACGACCATTGCTCAAGCCCTGGCTCTTTCCATCGATTGTTCCTTTAACCGAATTCAATTCACCAGCGATATGCTTCCCGCCGACATATTGGGTGTCTCTATCCTCAAACCAGACACACAGCAATTTGAATTTCGCCAAGGTCCCATATTTTCCAGCATCGTACTGGCGGATGAAGTAAACCGTACCCCACCCAAAACACAAAGTGCATTATTAGAGGCCATGAGTGAAGGCCGTGTCACCGCAGATGGACAAACTCGTCCCCTCCCTGCTCCCTTCATGGTTTTAGCCACGCAAAACCCCATCGAATATGAAGGCACTTACACCCTTCCAGAAGCCCAATTGGATCGCTTCCTCCTCCACATCTCCATAGGATATCCCGGAGACGAAGATGAAATCCGCATCATGCGCCGTCGCGACCCCCAGCATGCCTTAGATCAACTAACCCCAGCACTTAGCGGACAAGACATCATCAACCTTCAAGGCATCAGTGAACAAGTCCATGTTGAAGATAGTATCGCACAATACATCCTCGATATCATTAAAGCCACTCGTACCCATCCCGGTATTCGTCTGGGCGGCAGCCCTCGAGCTTCGATGGGGCTTTACGAATCCTCTCAGGCCTTAGCACTCATATCGGGAAGAAACTACGTTACACCCGGCGATGTAAAAACAATGGCCAAGCCTGTTGTTGCTCACCGCATCATTGCAAAATCCCATGGCGGTAATCGCGTTAATTCTGTTCGTGAACGCGAAGTCATCATGCAAGAAATATTGGAACAGGTTACTGTACCCGTGTAAGCATGATTAAGGGAAGCGCATGAATACACAACGATATAAAATACGTCCAACTCTAAGAGGGCTCTATTTCATCCTCTTTGCGTCACTTTTATTGATGGCTGCTTTCAATACAGGAGAGAATTTATTTTACCTCTCCACGTATGCCTTATTTGCCGTCATTCTCGTGGGTTTTTGGACCACTCGAAAAAGCGTTCGAAACATCAATATTCAATGCACCAGTCCCGAAGCTGTACATCGCAAAGAGTCCTTTGCCTATCAAGCCACCTTAGAATATAGCCGGAAACGAGGCGCCACCGGCAGTATCAAACTTGAATCGGAATCATTTGACCACCCCTATGCCATAGACACATTATCGGCTGATACGCCCATTCAAACACGCATGTATGCCACCATGAATCAACGTGGTGTTCACAAACTTCCCAGTATAAAAATATCGTCCAGTTATCCATTCGGTCTATTTACACAACACACGACCTTGGAAGATGAGAATACCATTCTCGTATACCCACGCGTATATCCCCTCGCAAAAAGCATTATGCGTGAACTCGATGACAATGGACATACACCAAAATCTTCCAATAACAATGACGGTATTGAATTCTACTCACTGCGCGAGTACATTCCCGGCGACGACATTCGCCGTATTTCCTGGAAAATAAGTGCGCGCATTGGAAATCTCATTATACGAGAACTCGAACCCAGTACTACCCGGATGGTCATTTTGATACTCGATACCCGAGGCATACCAAAGACTCAAGAAGAAACAGAACAATTTGAGCAAGTAATTGACTTAGGTGCTTCGCTAGCGGTCTATCTACTGGATCAACAGTTTAGTGTAGGATTCGTTACACCCAACAGCTCAATCGCCCTCTCCAAAGGCCGCCATCAGTCCACTCAAATTCTCGAAGAACTCACTATACTTAGTCCTAGCGCCAACGAAGAATACGACGACAACTGGTATGTCGAAAAAGTACACAATAGTGAAGCAATTAAAGTCCACTTAGCAACAGACTCTACCCGCTGGGGTATGGAAATCCCCCAAAGTCGCACACGCACATTAGACCCCACGGAAGTTATGCACCATGGATAATCCATTCACCCAAAAGCTTAATCGTTCAATCAAATTCTGTATTTTACTGAGCTATATGGCATTGTGCACAACAATGCATTACAGCATTTCCACAATGATGATCCCCATAATAGCGATTCTCATTTTTCCATGGACTTCGAAAATCGAAGAAGGTCATAGATGGTATACGCACCTCTCCACCATACTCACTCTCGGCTTTATGGCTTTCATTCCAATGTTCGTTCTCTCCAATGGCTTAGTCGATGGCGTCATCGTATTATTTATGTTCGTGCAACTATATTCATTACTCCATAAAAAAGAAGCCTCAAACTATATGCACATCATAATGATGTCCGTTTTTATATATATTGCCACGCTCGTACTATCCCCCTCCCCACTAATTGGCATTATTTTTATAGCATTCATCTACAACATCTCATTGAGCATGATGACCTTAGAGCGCTGGCGCCTATACAATGAATGCACACCTTTTGACCAAAAACAGTCCCACTCACTCACCTCCCACAAACCCGCTGCCACACACGCACAACCCTTTGTTTTATGCGCATATATTATGACCATCACAATTGTCATGTTCATGATGCTTCCCCGCGTAGAAGCAGGGATCATGGGTTCAACGCTGGCCAACGAACGCGCACGCGCTGTAGAGATTCGTGATGACGCTCGATTCGATCTCGTTGGACGCATTACCGGAAACAACACCACGATTATGACCGTAGAATTCGCTGAATCCAGCAATACTATAGACCGAGATGAAATGTACTGGCGAGCAACCACTTTGGATAAATATTCCCCTGAAGGATGGACGCGTGAAGGATTAAGCACTCCGCCTCGTCGAACTGGGCATCGATTGCTCGCAGGTTTTTTACCGCAACGAAAAACACGCAACAACACCTCCAATATCGTTAAGCGACAAACACTACACTCCGTTCCAGCCATACGATATGAAGTTGTATTTTCAGAAGGTGTCAGTTCGTTTCTCCCTCTTCTCAATACCGTCACTTCGATGAACGTCGTCAACCAAAAAGGATATACTGATATATCTTGGGTAAACGGACGAGATTTTAGTGTCGAAATGGATACCCGATTTATAGAACGATTTAGAGTTAGCTCACAACTACTGAAACCCACCCCAGAAGAGTTACGTCAAACTTCCGAAAACTATCTAGATATTATGGAGGTAAGTGATTTTCAACTCCTCACCGAACAATATTTACAGCAACGCACCCTCGAATTGGTCGACACCATTATTGCCGATAGACAAAGCAATTACGACAAGGTGCAAGCCATTGAAGATTATATGACTGGATTTAATTATTATTACACCGACGATGTACCAGAACTTGATAAAGAACACCCTCTCGACAATTTCATCCATGATGTACGCCAAGGCCACTGTGAATTATTTGCCGGTGCAATGACTCTTATGGTGCGTAGTTTGGGAATCCCTGCCCGTGCTGTCAGTGGTTATCAAGGCGGTCAATACAATTCTACCGACCAATCATACACCATAAAATCATACATGGCACATATGTGGCTCGAAGTGTACTTCCCCGAATATGGCTGGGTTACATTTGACCCAACACCTTCAATCGATGACATTGAATTCAGTCCAGCGGAGAAATTCCAACAAAAAATATCCCTAGGCATTACCTACGTGAATAACTTTTGGCTCAGGAATGTCATAGCCTACAAACCTCAATTTAAATTCAATCCAATGAATGGTGGGTCATTGACGCTATTCAGCAATTGGACAGCATCTCTACTAGATGGAAGACGTTCAGGGACATTAAAAGCAACCGACTACGTCAAAATAGGCATAGTCATAGGTACGCCCATTTTATTTATCGTAGCAATACTCCGGCTCATTCAGCGCTTGGCTACCCATAAAAATCGAGCACGAAACCTACGCTTAAGTGAAGAGCAACGACAAGCCCGCGAGCTATACATCAAGCTCATCAAAAAACTCACGGCATTGGGAATCTCTATAGACAATCTCACTGCGGATGAAGTTCTGGAGCAATTGAAAGTCCACCAAGCATTTCCCGTCGATGAATTGGAAAGTATTGCCCAATTTCTTGTTCGTTACCATGAAATTCGATTCGGTCAACAAACATTGCATGAACATGAACTTAATCAATTCTCTTCGATGATTAAGCAACTTAACCAACAACCGGCTACATAACCTTAACGATTCATTAAAAGAGCGACTCGAAACTCATCCCACAAAGCCACCCCTAAATCCATCTGGCCGTCTCCATCAAAATCAGCAGAACACAACGCAAGAGGCGCACCGTTTTTAAACGTATATCGCTCACGATTAAACGAGGCTATTGCCGCCTTACTTTGAGAGCTATTGATCAACACAACCACTTGACTCGACACTTCGCAGGCCACACTTAAATCCAACTTACCATCTTTGTTGTAATCACCCACATGAATATCTCGGATTCCGTGTTCTATCTTATTGCGTTCCTTACCCAATACAATCGATTGAGTCACCGGAAACTCAAAATCCTTATCACGATAAAAAATCACCACCGAATCGTCTGCATGCCGATGCCCAACTACTAGATCGAGCTTGCCATCCCCATTCATATCATTCAGCTTCAACACCACCGGCAAATCACCATGAGATGTAAACCGATTTACTTCCTGAAACTGGCCTTTACCTTGACCTTCCATCAACAATATTTCATGGCTACTATACAAAGCGATCGCTAAGTCTTTTTCGCCATCCCCATTAAAATCATGAATCACAATATCGCGTGGGCTCCCCGTGACCGAAGTCAAAATGGGTTTATCAAAATAGCCTTCTTCAATGCCTGGAAAATACGCAATAATGTTACTGCTCCACCCCGTGACTACGACATCCCGATATCCATCCGCATCAAAATCATCCACCGCCAGCGATGTGAAACCCGGAGTAGTATACGTCGGATTCCCATCCGCATCGTTCCGTTGCGTGTAGTTTAAAACCTCATCGTCCACTCCAAAATCCAAGGGCTCAAAATTATTATCGCCTAAATTGCGCAGCAAGGTTAAATCTCTATTGCGTTTCGCCATAAAATTTGCCACCACCAAATCCAAGGCCTTGAGTGCATCAATATTCACCATAGCCACTTCATACGGCCCGAAGCCCGTACGCAGTTGCGGTAAGGCTACATACTCCATTTGCTTATCAGCCACCAAAAAGGATAATTGGTCCCCAGCAGGAACCGTTTCGGATGGATCATCCAAACTCCCACGATTGGTAGTTACAATTTCAGGAATATCATCTCCATTTAAATCGCCGGCAACAATATCTGTAGGATAGGGCCCGACTCTAAAAGACGTTTTGTACTTCGTAAAGGTTTCCCCCATCGCGATACCATTCACACTCACTAACATCGCCAACAGAATTATCAGATAATTCATGATGCACTTATCCCCCGTATATCCGATAACTGTGCCGCCATTTTATAGGCTACGCACAAACTTTTTTCGCTCACCATATTTTTTCCCGCAATGTCATACGCTGTACCGTGATCGACCGAAGTGCGCACTATGGGAATCCCCAAAGTAACATTCACCCCTTCGTCCATCTTGGCCAACTTCAATGGAATATGCCCCTGATCATGATACATCGCAATGACCATTGCAAATTCTCCGTCAAGTGCACGCTTGAATACGGTATCCGGCGAATACGGTCCGCTACAGGGAATCCCTTCTGCCCGACATTGCTCAACCGCAGGAGCTATTATATCAATCTCTTCACGCCCAAATGCCCCAGCTTCTCCTGCATGAGGATTTAGACCAGCCACAGCAATATCACGGCCTGTATCGTCTACCCGCTTCAAGGCGTCAAACCCTATCCGTACACTCTCCACGATACGCTCAACAGTCACATAATCCAACGACTCTCGCAACGAAACATGATCACTTATGTGTACAAGTCGGGTATCTTCTGTAAAAAGGCACATTCGGTAATCCGGGCTCGCTGTTTTTTCAGCAATAAAATCGGTATGTCCACGAGCAGTGTATCCCGCCAAATGGATACCTTCTTTGTTTATTGGCCCTGTAACAATTCCAACCACATCACCAGCCTTAGCCAGTTCAATGGCTAAATCCAACCACTGCATAGCAGCCCGCCCTGCATCTGCCGACAATCTACCTGGTACTCGGCGAGGGGCAACAACGTCGCATCGCAAAAAAGGAAGACCATCGGATATATCCCGTGCTGCATCCAAAGAGTCCACTTGGATTGAAGGCAACCCGGAATGGGTTTCCACTCGTGCCTCTTCATAAGCATTGACACAGCCCAGCACCACCGGGGTAGCAAAGTCGAATAAGCGCGTATCACAAAATGCCTTTGCAAGAATTTCTGGCCCAACGCCATTAATGTCGCCCATGGTTAGGGCTAAAATTGCTTTCACCGCAGATCTCCGCCAAATCAAAATCATTAAAAAGGCAGTATACCACTCTATACGCATTACATGGAATGACGATTTGCATTAGTGGTCTATAGGAATACTCAGAGTCCATCCCAACTCGGCTTCATAACTCAATGTGCCCCCAATCGATTCAGTCAAGGTGTTGGCCACACTAAGCCCCATCCCTGCATGGCCATCCTTGGTAGAAAACCCAGGGGTACTCCATTGTGCAACATCAAACTCAATTCCCCGAAGGCCTGCATTAGTAATGGAAATCCGAAGCGCGTTTTCTTCCGATGCAACTTTGACTGTGATACTTCTTCGTTCGCCTTCACGTTCACATTCCACCGCATTGGCCATTAAATGCATCAGTATTCGTTGCAATATAGGCAAAGACACATCCACTCGAGGACAATCTTCAGCCCCTTCAACCGTGTATTCAATACGCATCAACTTAATTTCATAAGCAAACAACGAGCTGATAGCTTCAAGAGCCTCCACCACTGAACAAGGGCGTTGCGTATCCCGTTTAGCTGTTCGTGAAATGGTTGTCAACTTCTCCAATAATTCAGAGCTCGATTTTGCACAAGCCATTATATTCTCAAGCATCTTTTTGGTTTCTTCATCCGAAGAATCCATGTGCATTAAATCGGCATACGCCATAATCGCAC
>CALLLL010000242.1 GCA_938082445.1 uncultured bacterium | reverse complement strand
CATGCTTTTCCATGTACTCGCTCATGTCGAAGCGGGCAAAATGCACGCCGAGCACTTCAGCGAGTTGTTTAGCCAATTCGGTTTTACCTACTCCAGTGGGGCCTGCGAATAGAAATGACCCAACGGGTCGATTTCCCGGACCAAGCCCAGCGCGTGAGCGTTTGATGGCGGTTGAGATGGCCTCGATGGCGGCGTTTTGTCCATAGACTTGTGCTTTTAAGTCGGATTCGAGTGTGGACAATTTATGTTTATCGTCATTGGAGACGGTACGCACAGGAATGCGGGCCATTTCCGAAACGATACGTTCTATATCGAGTGGCCGAATGGTTTTTCGATTTTTAATGGTCATCATTTTGACGTTGGCCCCTGCTTCATCGAGTACATCGATGGCTTTATCGGGCAGGAAGCGTTCGGTGATATGGCGCGAAGCGAGCTCCGCTGCGGCTTTGATAGCCGAATCGGTATAGGTAATTTGATGATGTTTTTCATATCGAGGCTTTAGGCCGCGAAGAATTTTTACTGTTTCTTCTACTGTGGGTTCCAGGACATCGATTTTTTGGAATCGACGAAGTAGTCCAGTGTCCTTTTCAAAGCTTTGTTTAAAGTCTTCGTAGGTTGTAGCGCCGATGCAGCGTAGCTCCCCTCCGGCAAGCAGAGGCTTGAGCATGGTTGAGGCATCCATTTGTGAACCGGTAGTGGCGCCTGCCCCTACAACGGTATGTATTTCATCAACAAATAAAATGGTACGAGGGCGATCGGCGAGCGCTTTAATCAAGGATTTCATGCGTGCTTCAAAATCACCTCGGTATCGGGTACCGGCCATGAGGGCGGCCATATCGAGACGTAGAATGTCTACGCCTTCCATAATTTTAGGTACTCGGCCTTCGTGTATACGCAGGGCGATACCTTCCGCGAGGGCGGTTTTACCTACACCGGGTTCACCTACGAATACGGGGTTATTCTTGCGCCGTCTGCAGAGCACGCGAATGGCGCGTTTTAATTCAGCATCGCGCCCAATAAGGGGATCGAGTTTCCCATCGATGGCCATTTGAGTGAGACTATCGGTGAATCGTTCGAGTGGATCGTTGGAGACGGACTCTTCTTCTGAGTCGACGTTATCACCCGTAAAATCATACTCGCCTTCTTCAACTGAATCGCTTGAAATAACACGAAGCACATCTAAGCGGGTGATGCCTTCTTCTTGCAGGAAGTAGGCGGCGTGAGAATCGTCTTCTTCAAACATGGCAGCGAGGACATCGCCGTTATCAACTTCTTTTTTTCCAGAGAATTGAACATGGGATAGTGCTCTGTTCATTAAACGCTCGAAGGAGATGGTTTGTTGCACGACGAGTTCATATCCTTCGGGAATGGACTCAAGATCTTCTTTTAAAAAGATATCTAAACGGTCGCGCAGGTGTGCGGTGTCGACACCGCATTCGGTGAGGACTTTAATTCCGTATTCATCAGACAGCAGGGCAAACAGCAGGTGTTCGGCGCAGAGGTATTCGTGTCGCCTCCCCATGGCTTCATCGATGGAATTCTTAAGTAATTTTTGTGTCTCTTCGCTTAGCATCTATAAGGTACCTATTTCTCCATTTGTATCTCGGATATGAATATCTATACCTACAACCTACCCAATGGATTCATTCATTTTAAATTAATTTTTATTGGTCAATTCTCGCTATTCACACTTAACACCTAATGCTCACTCCTTATTCGGGTTCCATGGAGCATTTCAAGGGATATCCGCTGGCTTCGGCAGATTGGTGTACACATTCAATTTTAGTCTCGGCAATGGCATGCGGGTATATCCCCGCTACCCCTACCCCACGTTCATGCACATGTAACATAATTTCAACGGATTCTGTGTCAGATTTTCTAAATATCTTCGATAAAATCTCGATCACAAATTCCATGGAGGTATAGTGATCGTTGTGGAGGAGCACTTTATATTTACGGGGGCGTTGCACTTGTTGACGTGATTTGGTGTACACCATCCCGTCTGTATCAAATTCGTTGTTGCTCATGTTTAATCCTGTATACCGTTGTTAGTATCGTGATCATATCATACCTTTAGTGGGCATAAAAAAAGACCGCGGAAGATTCCGCGGTCTTGGGGTGTGGGTATCTATGTAGACATTAATTATATGCATACTCCATATAAGGTCCCATCTTAATATCCCAGTCTTTGTCTTTTATGTGTTCAGCGTGCCCATCAACGAATAGTACATTGCGGCCTTTTTCGTTGCTACAACTCACCTTCTCAATAATCCATGGCACTGTGGATTGGTATTGGTACTCATCGGCGGGTAATCTTTCGACCTTGGTAAAAATTTCTCTCCAGAAACCATCATTGGAGGCTGGGTAGAGAATTTGATATCCGACTTTACCGTCTCGAAGACCTGGACAGATGAGAATATTTAAATCACTCAAATATTCTGGATACACCTGGCGAAATCCTCCGGGTATATACTCGTTGATCTGCTCATTGGCATACATTTTAAATACGAGGCCCAATTGCTTCATGTTATTTTGGCAGGATGCGCGGTGCCTTGCATTATCTGTAACTCCTACATCGTCGGCGCTGGGATAGTTTTTAATGGGAGTTTTTGTACCGCTATCATATTTCACCAACTTTTGACTTGGTTCTTCTTCTACCACTATACGTCCATCTTTATTGGCACTGAGTACAAACTCGTATTCCGAATTCGCCAATCTCAAAACCATTGGTGGACCGGGGAAGTTTTCTCCCTATAGTTTTGCCAACTCATTTTCCCAATCGAGTAAATAACTAGGTTCTTTGGTTTCCCGAAACTTGTTCACCATTTCCTGAGCAGCAGGGCTACTGCTGTATTTAAAGTTAAGTGAATCTAACGATATAGGAATGAGTTTGAGTACTTCATTTTCTACTTTATCAAGTATTGATTTATCTTCGAGATAAAGGGGGGTTAACTTTGATAATCGAGTGAGTGTAGTCTCTTCTGAACGTGTATATTCGACGATGGCCTTATACAGTGTTGTTAATTTCGTTTTGGCATTTTCCATGGCCAAATTAAGCCCCGCTTCATCATCAGACAATTTTTCGAGGCGTAAATAGATAAATTCATCGCTTTGACCATTGCCGGACATATCTAAACCGCCGGACACATTGATCGTGGTCTTATCATTAGATAGTGTCCCCTTTAATTCTCCCCATTCGTGTTGTAACTCATTGGGTTCTGAGCTTTTAACAAGTATAGAAACACTTTCGGTATACAGAACTCCTCTTAATTTCACAGGAACTACACCGGTTATGTTGGATGCATCAATGGTGAACGTAGTATCTACTTGGGTGATTTTAATTATACCCACTTCATGCACTTCCCCTTTATCCTGGCCTTCGCCCATTGATACACGCCACGCTCCATCCAATGATTCGGAATATTTGTCTTGGGTTTCATCACTCGAATCCACCGTCGTTATTGATTTTGAAACTTGCGAAGAAGATTCGGCTAATTGTAATTTAGGCGTGGTGCTGAGGGGATCGGACTCTGGGGTAATGGGTAAAGCAGCGAGTGTACCTTTTATTTCTATTAGCTCTTCACTTGAACTATTTGATGTGATATCAGATTCATTTAATGAACTTGGTGCGGTGTTTACGATAAGCGTTGCCCCCACAATACCTAAGCCAACAAGTGCTGTTGTAATGGCTTTCCCACTTGTCAAAACCCCTGCTGCAACTGTGGCTATTCCTCCCCCACTGAGTTTCCAGATCAATCCGGATGCTAAAATGCTGCTCATAATTGTTCTCCTGTGTTGTTTGATATCGAGTTGGGCAGGAGGGATGACTTTTAATTCATGAATCAATTTTACACCGAGGGCTTCTCGTGCACGCTCAAGGCGTTTGAGTATGGCGACCTGGGACACGCCCATGGTCTTAGCAATTTCTCCCGTCGATTTTCCTGAGAAATAGTGGAGCATTAATACTTCACGTGGAATGGGATCCAATTGTTGAATTTACTGTTCCAGTACTTCTCGCATATCGTCGTAGAGGGCCTCTTTTACATCTGAGGCTTCGCTGTGTATTTCTGCCATAATCTCGGCTTCGCGTTTACGTCGCTGAAACCAGGTACGGCCTAAGTTTCTAGCAATGGTACTCACCCAATGACCGAATTTTCTTTTATCTTCCAGTGTATCGAGTTTTTCATATGCTTTAATAAAGGCCTCTTGGCTTAGATCTTCGGCATCGGTATGGTTTCGGGTGTAGCTGAAAGCTACGCCGTAGACCATGGAGAAATGCCGATTAACCAATTCGTCAAACTGGGTTGATTTGCCTTTTAAGACTTGGGAAACGAGTCCTGAGTCGCTGCGTAAAATTGATAGCATCCTGCCTGTCCTTCGATTTCTAGTTTGTTATAATTAGTTCATCCGGATGAACTACTAATACGACAGTCAATATGGGGATTTTATGACAAAAAAATGCATAAAAGTTCAGGTTATTCGTCTATTGTCAGTAACTAGGGTAGCTTTTTGGGTCTAGAGAAAAGAAATAGAGCTCATTATGTATTTTTTTACGTAAATTTTACATAAATCTATTGAACTTTTCTATCAACACTAGTATACTACTTTAATAAACTTGTTTTGGGACCAAATTAGGGCTTTTGTCCATAATTTCTTCAAATTCGCACCTTTATTGAATTAATTGTAGA
>CALLLL010000241.1 GCA_938082445.1 uncultured bacterium | reverse complement strand
CACTATCTATACGCAACTGGGCATTGACCACAATAAGAAAATAATGGGTCCTGGAAATCGACCAGTTCAGCTGGTGTATGAGACTGATCCTTTGTATGACATTATTGCTTAATATCAACGATTTAACTGAAAGATACCAATGAAATCAATTCTATATAGTTTAGTCCTGATGTCTTTACTTAGTGTGAGTACTGCTTGGGCGATTAATCCCAGCTTAAGTACTGTACAGCCACGTGGTGGACAGCGCGGAACAGACATTGAAGTGACATTTCAGGGCGGAAAATTAGCTGATGCCGTGGATGTGTTTTTTCATGATCCTGGTATTACATTAAAAGAGATTAAAGAGGTAAAAGCTGGTGCGGTCAAGTGCGTGCTCACCATTGCGCCGGATTGCCGTGTGGGACCGCACCGAATGCGAGTACGTACGAAAACGGGTATGACGACTTTGGTGTTGTTTAGTGTAGGAAACTTGACTGAAGTTAAAGAAGTTGAGCCCAACAACGATGTCTCAAAGCCGCAAGTGATCTCGGTAAACTCAACGGTGAATGGTGTAGTCAATAATGAAGATGCCGACTACTATGCGGTCGAGCTTGAAGCGAATACCCGATTAGCTGTTGAAGTAGAAGCGCTTCGTTTAGGGCGTTCACTTTTTGATTCTAAAGTACGTTTGTTTGACCCCGCCGGGCGTCAATTGATCGCCGAAGATGATACTGCAATGATGCAGCAGGATGCGGCTTTTGTATTTACTACGAAAGAAAAGGGTACTCACTATGTCGTGTTGAGTGAGTCTACCTATGGCGGTAACGGTAGCTACGATTATCGAATGCATATTGGGAATTTCCCACGTCCTCTCGCGGTAACCCCTATGGGTGTTCAGCAAGGGCAAACGACAGAAGTGACGTGGCTTGGTGATCCCGGAATTCAAAAACAATCGGTGGCTTTCCCTGTCGTGTATCCAGGCACCCATATGGTGCTGCCTGCAAATGATTTAGGCGTGTCTCCCACCGAAGTACCGTTTCGTGTAGTTGATTATCCGGGTGTTGTAGAAGTTGAACCCAATAATGATGTTGAAAAAGCCACGGCTGGAACAGTGCCAGGGTCTTTTGATGGTGTAATTCAGGAAATGGGTGATATCGACCGTTTCTCTTTTGAAGGTAAAAAAGGACAGGTATTTGGTGCACGTGTGTGGGCGCGTGAGATGGGCTCACCGTTGGATAGTGTGTTGACCATTCGGGCACCTTCAGGTAAAGCGGTGGTCTCCAATGATGATGCCGCCGGATTGGATAGTTCTCAACGTATTACATTGCCTGAAGATGGTAAGTATACAATCGAAGTACGTGACCACTTGAAGCGTGGCGGAGCAGCATTTGCGTATCGCTTAGAATTGGCTCCAGTAGTGCCAAAACTTAAAGTGCAAGTGATGCATAATGAGCCTGCAGTTGCAGTCATCCCTCAGGGTAACCGTTCGGTAATTTACTTGAATGCTACCCGCAATGATTTTGGCGGTGAAATCGATTTGGAATTATTGAATCTTCCTGCAGGCATAACGGCTACACACGGTAAAATTCCCAATGGGCAAACGGTTATTCCTGTGTTGCTGACTGCTGCTGCTGATGCGCCGCTTGCACAGGCAAAAATGGAAGTAAAATGCACCAGTAAAAAAGGTGAGACGGTTGTGACTGGTGGATACAAGCATGACTACCCTGTAGTGCTAGGGCGAAATAAAGTTGTGATTATGGATACGGAGATTAATGGCGTGGCCATGGCCGTTACCGAAAAAGCTCCATACAGTGTTGACTTTGTGGTGCCTAAAACTCCAGGGATACGCGGTGCCAATAAAGGAATTAAAGTCGTTGTAAAGCGTGACGAAGGATTTAAAGCACCTATAACGGTACGTGTTCCTCAATATCCATCAGGCCTTAACGGTGGGACATTGACAATTCCCGAGGGTAAAAACGAAGGCGTGTTTAATGTCGAAATTCGTGCAAATGCACCTGTTGGCGAAACGAAGTTGATTGCCATTGCAAGTTCAAGTGGCTATACGGTGGCGACCCAATTGATGCCACTAAACATTAGTGAGCCTTGGCTTACTTTTGCTATGGATGAATTGCGTATCGAGCAAGGCAGTGAAATTAAAGTCCCTGTGAAGATTACACACAACAAAGAATACCCCGGTGACTATGAGTTGCAATTGTATCGTTTACCCAAAGGGGTGACCTCTGCCAAACAGCCTATAAAGCATGGAACAGCGGAAGTGGTATTCCCCTTAACGGTGGCTGCTGACGCACCTCCTGGTAAGCATGGGAATCTTGGTTTAACTGTGGTGCTCATGGTTGATGGGGAAGCGGTGAATCATCGAGCCGTGGGAGGGAAGATTTCTCTGTTCAAACCATTGCCGCCTCCTAAAAAGAAAAAAGAAGCCCCCAAGCCTAAAGCGGCTGAAGTTAAAAAAGATGAACCTCCAAAACCAAAACGACGAACGCGCTTTCCGGAGACTGCTCAATGAGACTAGTATTATTAATAGCTGCATTCATTTCCTTAAATTCAGGGATTGTTCACGCGGATTCTTTTACCAGTTATCCAACTAAGGTTCAGTTGGATAACGCACGTGACCTTCAGCGATTTACTTTTGTGCATACACGTGATGATGGTGTTACCTTAGACATTACCAAAGAGGTAAAAGTGGTACTTGAGCCTGCAAACTTGGCTGAGCTTTCGCCTGAGGGGGTATGGATTCCCAAAGCTGATGGTGAAGGGATGATTACGGCTACGTATAAAGATAAAACCATTCAGGTGCCTCTTAAAGTTCAGAATGCCGCAATTAATCCTCCCATGAGCTTTTCCAACGATATTGAAGCTGTGCTGATGCGCTCGGGATGTAATACGGGTAAATGTCATGGTAGTGCACGCGGTAAGAATGGATTCCGTTTGTCTTTGTTTAGTTATGACCATCCGCATGATTATATCGCGTTGACGCGTGAGTCGCGTGGTCGTCGCTTAAACACGGCAACACCAGCCAATAGTTTGATCCTGAAAAAGCCCCTGAATGAGGTCCCGCATGAGGGGGGAGTTTCACTAGAAAAAGATTCCTTGATGTATAAAATGTTGCATCGTTGGGTAGAGGAAGGGGCTGGGAAAGATCCGGCTGGTCTTCCAACAGTAACCGGCATTGAGATTTTGCCTAAAGAATTGGTAATGGCAGGTGCTGGTACTACGCAGCAATTCGTCATAATGGCGAAGTATTCCGACGGTACCGATCGTGATGTAACAGATCTTTCAGTATTGAGCAGTGTTGACCCTTCCATTATATCAATTGATGGAAAAGGGATGGCTACCTCGGGAAACCGTGGTGAAGCCTATGTTATGGCACGCTTTAGTACATTCGCCGTGGTGTCGAATATTATATCGATTCCGGTTGAAGCTAAGCCTATGGAGCAGCCAGCCCCCCCGGTGAATTACATCGATGAGTTTATGTATGAGAAATACAAAAAACTTCGCATTACCCAATCGCCTAAGTGTAGCGACGAGGTATTCATACGTCGTGTGTTTATTGATGCGCTGGGTGTATTGCCGTCTGTAGAAGAAACCCGTGCGTTTTTAGCCGATACTGCTCCTGATAAACGGGCTAAATTAATTGATTCATTGTTGGTACGTCCTGAAATGTCCAATTTATGGGCAATGAAGTGGGCAGAAACCTTGCGTGTTAATTCAACCAATGGAACAATCTCGCCGAAAGGCATGCACCGCTATAACGACTGGTTGCGATTGGCCATTCAAGAAAATAAACCCATGGATAAATTGGTCCGTGAGTTGTTGGCTGCAGAAGGCGGTAACTTTACTTCTCCGGCATCAAATTTTTATCTTGTCGAAAAAGTACCTAATCTGGTCGCCGAAAATGTCGCCCTGATCTTTATGGGTATTCAGTTGCAATGTGCGCAATGCCATAACCATCCCTTTGACCGTTGGACAATGGATGATTACTATTCCTTTTCTGCATTTTTTGCGCAAGTAGGACGCAAAGCATCCAGTGACCCCCGCGAAACCATTGTGTTTAATTCTGGAGGAGGCGAAGTGCGTAACCTGCGCGACAATCAAGTCATGAAACCCAAATTCTTGGGTGGAGAAGTACCTGACTTGGCTGGGCGTGATCGACGCGTGGTCCTGGCTGAATGGTTGACTTCGAAAGAAAACCCTTGGTTTGCTGAGAATCTTGCGAACAAAGTTTGGGAGCATTTCTTGGGGCGTGGAATTGTTGAACCCATCGATGATGTTCGCGTTACCAATCCGCCAAGTAATCCGCAACTGATGGCTATGTTGGGTGAAAAATTAGGTAGCTATGATTTTGATATGCGCCAATTGATTCGTGATATTTGTAACTCAAACACCTATCAAGCACAAACGAAGCCAACCGAAAGTGCACAGAGCGATACCGCTAATTTTGCCTATGCGCAAATTCGTCGTTTACCCTCCGAGGTGTTGTTGGATGCAATCAGTCAAGTGACGGATACAAAAGTTAAATTTGCTGGACTTCCCTTAGGATCCCGCGCAGTTGATATTGCGGGTGGAGGCGGCGGTAATTACTTTTTAGGCGTTTTTGGACGTCCTTCTCGAATTTCGGCTTCGTCCCTTGAGCGTCGTAATGAACCTACGCTTGCTCAAGTGTTGCATTTAGTGAATGGTGATACCTATACCAAAGCAATCGGGAATGCTCAAAATAGAATGAACAAACAGCTGGCAGCTGGAACGACCGATGATATTATAATTGAGGATCTGTATTTAGCGGCTTACAGTCGTAAACCCACAGCTGTAGAATCAGAAAAATTAGCAAAATACATTGCCGAATCACCCGATCGTAAAATGGCATTGGAAGACATATATTGGAGTGTGTTGAACTCCAAAGAATTTGTATTTACACATTAGAATTTATACTAAAAAGTTTCACTTTAAGGAGAAGTAAAATGTTTAAACGTATTTCAATCGTAATGGCTCTATTGGCCGCAATGGTTATTGTTCCTGTGCATGCAGAAGATCCGCCTGCACTTGATAAGGTAATTTCTGATTTAGCTAAAGTCGGTCCAGACAAACTGTTGGCGCGTGTAAAAGATTTGAAAGCGCAATCGGCTGCACTGAATAAAGAAGCTACTGGTCTGCGTGCTCAAGCCGATCAAAAAGATAAACAAGCAGCTGATTTGAAAGCACAAATTGCTGCAGTTGAAAAATTTACTGCTGAATTGGCTAAAGCCATGGCTCCAGCTCCGGCTGCAAAACCAACCCCAGCTGCCCCGGCTGCAGCCCCGGCACCAGCGCCAGCACCGGCTGCAAAACCAGCCCCTGCACCAGCGCCTGCTGCAGCACCAGCGCCTGCTCCAGCCCCTGCACCAGCACCGGCTACACCCGCAAAATAAACTTCGTGCAAATTAAACAACAGAAAGTATTGGTCTAGTACTCATGAAAATGAAATTTCTGACATACGTTCTTTTACCGCTCCTGATGATGGGAGTTGTCTTTAGTCCTGCGCTTCATGCTGAAGAGGCGGCTTCTCCTGATGCTGTAATCAAGCATCTGATGAATTTGAAGCCCGATGAGATTGCAGCACATCTTGAAAAGCTCAAAGTGCAAGCGGCAGCTCTGGAGACTGAGTCAAAAACATTACGCGAGCAAGCAAAGGCTAAAGATACTGCTCGTTTGGCGTTGGTACCGGAATTTGCTCCATTGGTCGCTGCTCTTAAATTACAGACGACATCCTTGGAAGCAGAATCAAAAACATTACGCGAACAAGCCAAGGCCAAAGATAGTGCAAATTTAGCATTGGGACCGCAATTTACTCCTTTGATTGCAGCGCTCAAGCTACAGGCCACAGCGATTGAGACAGAATCAAAAACGTTACGCGAGCAAGCCAAAGCAAAAGATGTTGCGCGTGCGAAAGTAGATGCCCAATTCGCTCCTCTAGTGCCCTTTTTAGAGGCCATGAAACCAAAAGCAGCACCTAGTGGTGGTAAAATGAAAATGGCGGCTGATAAAGGAGTTAAACATGTAAATTATATGGACGATATCTTACCCATTTTTGAAGCCCGTTGCTTTTCGTGCCACCGTGATGATAAGCGTAAAGGCGGTCTTTCTTTAAGTACCTTCTCGCAAATGATGGAAGGAGGGAGTTCTGGCGAAGTAACAATTGCCGCTGGTGATCCTGATGGAAGTCGTCTTTATCAAATGGTCTTACAAGAAATTGATCCGGTGATGCCTCCTCGTGGTAAGCCTTTGAGCGACCCCGAACTGGAGTTGATTAAGAAGTGGATTGATTCCGGATTGCGTGAGCAAGCCAATTCTCAAGTGAAAGTGGCTAAGAAGGAAATGAAAGTCCCAACAGCAATCTTTAGTGCGGCGGCGAAGGTTGAAGGACCTCCACCAATGCCAGAAGTTAAGCTTGCGGCCTATTCTAGCAACGTGATTCGCCCAAGTGCAGCGCGTGCCATGACTATCAGTCCCACTGCCCCATTAATGGCTTTAGGTGGGTCAGAGCAAGTACTGTTATTTAATATCGATAATTTCACGTTGCTTGGCGTATTGCCTTTTGAAGAAGGCGAGATTTATACCATGACGTTTAGTCGCAATGGTGAAATGCTTTTTGTTGGTGGTGGTCGTGAAGGCGACACCGCTGCTGCAGCATTGTTTACTGTACGTACCGGTGAACGTGTTGGTACCTATGGTAAAGGATACGATACGGTCCTCGCTGGAGATATTAGCCCGGACCATGCAATGCTCGCATTGGGTGGACCAGACAATAAAGTACGTGTATACGATACTGCAGACGGAGAAATGCTCTACGAATGTACATCGCATACCGATTGGATTTATAGTTTGAAATTTTCCCCTGATGGCGAGTTGTTAGGTTCTGCTGACCGTGCAGGTGGGTTGTATTACTGGCAAGCGTCGAATGGTCGTGCAGTAGAGCCTCTAAAAGGCCACACCAAAGCGATTAACGATATGGCGTATACCCTTGATTCCAATTTGATGGCCACTGCAGGTGATGAAGGGTCCATCATTATTTGGGATACGTGGAAATACAAACAAATTCGTAAAATTAAAGCGCACAATGGTCGTGTATTGAGCTTGGACTACCGCAAAGATGGTCATCTTGTATCGTGTGGTTCCGATGGTGAAACCAAAGTGTGGAATGCGGCCGGTAAAGAAGTGAAAAAATACGAGAAAATGACTGACTGGGCATACCAAACACGATACGGTAAAGAAGGTAGCTTGGTCTTTTCAACTGATTGGTCCGGAAACATTATTGTCTGGGACAGTGAGCAAGGTAAACGTGTGGCTGAGTTGAGTACTAAGCCGGAAGCAACGCCTGCCGCTGTGGTCGCCAAAGCAGAATAAAGTAGTCGTTTTACAATACAAACTGTTTTATAGCCCTCTCTTTTAGTAAAGAGAGGGCTTCTTTTGTTTGATTGTAGTAGAAAGTGATGGGTATACTGTTTTCAAGGTACTTAACCCAGTTGGAGGGCTCCAAATGATTGCTAGATTATCTCGCGCAGCGGTAATTATCGGTATTGTCGGTGCTGCTTTGAATTATTTAGGAATATTGGCAAGCCCCCCATTAGCCACTTGGCTAGTCGTCATTGTAGTGGGGGCGGTGTGTACCGCAATTTTTCGTCGTCCCAGCGATTAGATTATTACTCCCTCAACACACTGAGCCGTGACTGAACAACCCTAAAGCAAAGAAAGTATTATGAACCACTCTTTTACGAACGATTTATTCATGGCTGCTGTCCGTGGTGAAACCACTCAACGACCTCCCATCTGGATGATGCGTCAAGCAGGACGAACCGACCCTGCCTATAACGCATTAAAAGAAGAGGTTGATAAACCACTCGAAGAACTATTTCGCGATCCAGAAATCGCTACCAAAGTATCACTGTTGCCCAAACGTTTGGGTATAGATGCCATTATTTATTTCCAAGATATTCTGACGCCATTGGCTCCCATGGGGTGTGAGTTTTTGTTTCGACCAGGTCCGGTCACTGAAAACCCGATCCGTTCACGCGCCGATATTGATCGTTTAGAGCCGTATAACATGGCCGAGCATGTAGGATTTATTGGTGAAACTTTTGACCGTCTCTACGCAGAGTTGAACAACGAAATGCCCGTATTGGGCTTTGCTGGTTCGCCCTTTACCTTAGCCGTCTTTATGATTGAAGGGAAATCTTTTGGTACCAAGGCTGAAAAGGCGTTTAGTTTTATTGAGGAACATCCAAAAGATACCCATGTTCTGCTTGAAAAGCTCACTGAAATGACTATTCCCTATCTTGAGTATCAAATAGACCATGGGGCGGTAGCGGTTCAACTATTTGAATCCGCAGCCTTTTTGATGACTCCTGAGCAGTACAACGAATTTGCGTTACCCTATCAGCAGCGAATATTTAAGGCATTAAAGGGAAAAGTTAAGACGATTCAATTTGCCCGAGAATGGGATAACCTTCAAAGCCTTGGTGAAGCGGGAGCCGATATCGTTAGTTTGCCCAGTTCGGTGAGTATCCACGATGCCCGTGCGGTATTGGGACACGATCAAATAGTCCAAGGAAACTTGAGTAATCGACTTTTATGCGATGGGACACATGCCGAAATTGAAGCTGCTGCATTGGCCTGTGTGGAATCTGGTGGATGTCGTGGACATATTTTTAATCTTGACCATGGACTGCTGCGTGAAACGCCTTATGAAAATATCCAGTTTTTGATGAAGGTATTGACTGGCAAATAATCAAATCTGCGGTATAATTAAAAGGAATACCTATACCTTTTAGTATGGGGGTAATCCTCAAGTAATGCATAGTATACGTGGAGTAGTGGATATGACCGGAAGTGTGGGCCATATAATTAGAGTGTGTTGCTGTGGAGTTCTCTTTGGGTATTCACTTGTGACTCAAGCTGTTGAACTTGACCGTACTCTTATCGCTTCTGGCTTATCGAGTCCCGTATTTGTAACTGCTCCCCCCGGTGATACGGACCGTTTGTTTGTCGTTGAGCAGCCCGGTTACATTAAAATTATCAATTTATCGGATAATTCTGTAGTCAGTACTCCCTTTTTGGATATCAATATTCCTGTGGATTCTTCGAGCAATGAACAAGGGCTATTGGGCTTGGCCTTTCATCCAGATTATGCTACCAACGGTTATTTCTATGTGTATTATACGCATCATGACGGTGGGTTTGTTGATGAAACACGTATATCACGCTTTCAAGCCACCGGGGGGCCGGATTACAGTACTTCCACCTCGGCATTGGCCAATACAGAAACGATATTACTCGATTTCTCTCAACCTCAAGGAAATCACAATGGCGGTATGTTGGCATTCGAACCCCGTGACGATGGAAAGGCTTATTTGTATATCGCATCGGGAGATGGTGGAGGGACTGGAGATAACGATAGCGGCCATAATACCACGATTGGTAATGGTCAGGATTTGAATACCTATTTGGGGAAAATCTTGCGAATTGATGTGGATGAAGGAGGGGAAGGGGCCGGAACTGGGCAAAGCCATTATGATATTCCGCCTTCAAATCCAGATTTAGGTGGTCTTGATGAGATTTGGGCATATGGAGTACGCAATCCATTTCGAATGTCATTTGATAGTGAAAACGCTGACCTTTATATCGCTGATGTAGGCCAAGCCGATTGGGAAGAGGTCAATCATCAGCCCGGCGATAGTCTAGGCGGTGAAAACTATGGGTGGCGCTTGGTCGAGGGACCTGAATGCTTTAACCCAAGTTCCAATTGCGATCCGGGTGGATTAACGGACCCAATTTATAGCTATGATCATGATAACGATGGAGGAAGAGCTATCATTGGGGGCTATGTATATCGAGGGAGTGCGATCCCTTTTATTGAAGGACATTATATATTTGCTGATATATCTGGGATTGTGAAGACATTTCTGTCTGATGGAAATGGTGCAACATTGATTCAGGATTGGGCGTCTGAGTTGCCTACAAGCAACATTTCTTCATTCGGTGTAGATGGGGAAGAAGAGTTGTATTACATGATCCGGGGCTCACAAGGAGGATCTACTGGAAAAGTATATAAAATTATCCCAACCGATAATGACACTATTTATGTAGATTTTAGTGCAACTGGGGTGATGAAAGGGAATGAAAATAACCCGTTTAATTCCTTAGATGTGGCCGTTCGGTCGGTTTCTACAGGTGGTCTTGTTGAAATTGAAGGCCTTTCGTCACAAATTAGCTCGGATGAGACTCTTGTGATTGATCGCCCTATGATCATAACCGCTGTAAATGGAGCGATAGAAGTGGGGGCCAATTCTATCGATTTCATACAGAATGCAGACGGATTTACCACTCGCCCTTAAGGTATAAAACCTACTTTTTCAGGATACCGCCGCGTGAAGAACTGAGGTAAATCCCTTTCAAGTTCATTTGTAATTCTTCGGGGTTATCAGAGAAATTAAAGGCTGTTTCTTCTGAAACAAGTTCGTTTTTAACCAATTCCAATAAGCTCATATTGAAAGTTTGCATGCCTTCGTCTTGCCCGGCCGCAATTGCATTAGGAATCTGTTTTAGTGTGTTTTCACGGATGAGTTGAGCAATAGCAGGGGAGTTATACATCACTTCAACTGCCGCTACTCGGCCTTTACCATCAGTTGTTGGAAGCAATCGCTGAGCAACCGTGTATTTAAGCTGTAAAGCTATTTGTGAGCGAATTTGATCGTGTTGGTGCGAGGGGAACATATCCAAAATACGGTCAATGGTTAACATCGCGTTTGTTGTATGCAGGGTACTAAACACCAAGTGTCCGGTTTCAGCGGCGGACGTAGACGCGAAGAAGGTATCGCGGTCACGCATCTCTCCAATGAGTATTACATCCGGATCCTCACGCATGGCCGCACGCAGGGCTGTTTCAAAGTCTAGTGTGTCAATCGATATTTCACGCTGGGTAACAAGGCTTTTCTTATTGTGGTGTAAAAACTCAATGGGATCCTCTAAGGTGATGATATGCTCACGGCGAGTGGAGTTAATATCATCAATAATCGCGGCTAAGGTGGTGGATTTACCGCTACCGGTAGTACCTGTGATGAGGCATAATCCACGACGAGTTTTGGATACATTGGTCATGGCATCGGGAAGATTTAACTCATCGTAGCCTAGGATCTTGCCTTTCACGTGACGCATGATTATTCCCGTGGACCCCCGTTGCATAAGGCAGTTAACGCGGAATCGGCCTAAGCCAGGTAAACTAAAGGCAACGTCTTCATCACCGGTTTCCTCGAATTCCTTGCGCTGTTTTTCATTGAGCAATTCATCAAGGTAGGTATCGGTTTTGGATGGAGTTAGCTGTTCTTCGCCAAAGAAGCGGATCTTACCATCAATTCGACATGCGGGAGGACTTCCCACGCAAAGGTGTATATCAGAAGCCCCATGTTTAACGGCGTAGCTTAATACTTCTTGGAGTGATGGCATGTTTCCAGCACCTTTCGTGTACAACTGAATAGCTGTATTGGCCATTAAGGTTGAGTCCAATAGCGTTCAAGAAGATATTATTATAGCTAAAACCGTATCAGATGTATAGTCTGATACGGTTTTATTTTAGGCCTTAATTGGACAGCTCATTGACGTTGTCTTTGACTTTTTGGAAAATGGCAATGATGTCTTC
>CALLLL010000240.1 GCA_938082445.1 uncultured bacterium | reverse complement strand
GGTAGCAATACTCGAGAAGAGTGCCGATGATGATGCCCGCATGATAACTGCTCGTATTCATAACTTCCTGCAAATACATACACGGAAAATTGTGGGGCTTCAAGATGTTGAAGCGAAATTGACTGTAAAACGTTGGCACATGAAAATGAAGACGGTAAAAGTTGAGCCATTGTTGCTTGAAGCCAAAGAGGATGAAAAAGTTTCAGCTCCTCGAACCGAAAAAAGTGTGCATAAGTTTGAGAAACCTAAAGTAATCGAAACACCTCAAGATCCGACTGCATTGGAATTTGATTCCAATCAAGACCGGAAATTCGGGAAATTATAGATCGGTAAAAACGCGCGAATGCTGGCAAAACGAATCATACCCTGTTTGGATGTGGCCAATGGCCGAGTAGTAAAAGGTGTACAGTTTTTAGGACTCCGTGATGCCGGCGATCCCGTAGCGATTGCACGGCGTTATGATGCGGAAGGGGCTGACGAAATCGTCTTTCTCGATATCCAAGCCTCAACCGACAATCGCGATACAATGCTTGATGTCGTTCGTCATACAGCTGAACAAGTGTTTATGCCGCTCTGTGTAGGTGGTGGCATTCGAACCACCGAAGACATTCGCCGTTTATTGAGTGCAGGCGCAGACAAAGTAAGTATCAATACTCCTGCCATTCAAAATCCCGCATTCATCAATGAATCATCCAATCGTTTTGGTGCTCAATGTATCGTAGTCGCCATTGATGCCAAGAAAACAGATCATGGCTATATTGTCAAAAGCCACGGCGGACGTGATGGTGGGCGTGCGACTGAATTGGACCCGGTAGAATGGGCCAAAGAGGTTGAAGATCGTGGGGCAGGGGAGATCCTACTCACCTGCATGGATAATGATGGCACCAAAGATGGATATAACATCGAGATGACCCGTAAAGTGGCAGATGCGGTAGGCATTCCGGTAATCGCCAGTGGAGGAGCCGGCAACCTTGAACACTTACGGGCAGCCTTGGATGAAGGCGGTGCCGATGCCGCTTTGGCAGCCTCCATATTCCACTTCCAAGAATACTCAATCCATGAAGCCCGCGAATTCCTGGCAGACAACGGTGTTCATGTGCGTACATTACACCCCTCTTTAGCTATAAATGGTGAAGGCTAAGCGATTCATGGTACACTTGTCCGCTCAGATTCGCCGATGGCCCTGCTAAGCCTTTTCCGCCTAGCTCATTTACCCATTTTACAATCTTAATTACTGAATAACCCTAATTTTATTGGGAGACCGATCCATGAAAAATGTATTTGATATTTTAAAACGTGACGACGCTGGTTTAGTAGCGGCGATTATTCAACATGCAGAAACTGGTCAAGTGTTGATGCTTGGATATATGAATGATGAAACCTTGCAAATTACGCTGGATAAACAAAAAGCATGTTTCTGGTCACGCTCACGTCAAGAAATCTGGCTAAAAGGTGAAACCTCCGGGAATATGCTGACCGTCAAAGAAATACGAGTCGATTGCGATGCAGATGCACTGATTTTACAATGCTTACCCGATGGGCCAACCTGTCATACCAATGAAACCAGTTGTTTTTATCGCACCGTAGATGCCGAAGGGAATATGGCCTTGGCCGGAGACGGTGTCGCGTCCCTGTAAGACGCACAAAGGATTACCCATGAATCATCCCAATTTGGAACACTTTAAGGCCATTGCCGATACAGGTACACTGGTACCAGTCTACCGTGAAATTGTGGCCGACTTGGAAACTCCGGTTTCCGCATACATGAAAATCGCACAAGAGCAAACCTACTCGTTCTTGCTGGAAAGTGTAGAGCAAGGGGAAATTGGACGCTATTCTTTTTTAGGTGCGAACCCTTCAGTTATCTTTAAATCCACAGGCAATCAAATCAGTATTACCCGCGATGGGGATGAAGAAATTTTCACAAGTGATGACCCCATGAATGCCTTACGGGAATTGATGGCGGTTTACACACCAGTTGAAGTTGAAGGTTTACCAGCTTTTCATGGTGGTGCAGTAGGGTATATGGCCTATGATGAAGTACGCTTCTTCGAGACCTTGCCCGATGAAAATCCCGATGAATTAAATCTCCCTGATATGTACTGGGCGGTTACTGATACCATCTTAATTTTTGATCATGTCCGCAATAAATTGATGATTGTATCCAACGCGCATATTCAAGGCGATGCCGATGCAGCCTATGCTGATGCCATAGCCAAAATTGATGCCCTTGAGGCAAAGCTTACAGTACCTTTGGTAATTCCAGAAGAAACACTCAAGCCTGAAAATGCTGACCAACCCATTCGCTCCAATTTTACTCAAAATGATTTTTGTGATGCGGTCGAAAAAGCAAAAGAATACATCCGCGCAGGGGATATTTTTCAAGTTGTATTATCGCAACGTTTCGAGCGCGATGTAGCAACTTCCCCCTTGAATCTCTATCGTGCGCTGCGCTGTGTAAACCCATCGCCCTATATGATTCTAATGGAGTTTCCCGAATTTAGCGTGGTTGGATCCAGTCCTGAAGTAATGACACAAGTTACCGGCGACCGGTGCATGGTTCGTCCTATAGCGGGTACTCGACCACGTGGTGCAACGCAACAGGAAGACCTTGCACTTGAAGACGATCTCATGGCCGATAAAAAGGAATTGGCCGAGCATATTATGTTGGTGGATCTGGGCCGTAATGATATTGGTCGTGTCAGTAAAATTGGTACTGTTGAGCCTACACGCCTTATGACCATTGAGCGATATTCCCATGTGATGCACATTGTGAGTCAAGTGGAGGGGGATATGCTCGACGATATGGATGCATACGATGCCCTGAAAGCTACCTTTCCAATGGGGACTGTAAGCGGTGCACCTAAAATTCGCGCCATGGAAATTATTGATGAGTTGGAACCTGTACGACGCGGTCCATATAGCGGTGGGTGTGGATACATCAGTTTCTCCGGAGACATGGACACATGCATACTGATTCGTACCATGATCGTTAAAGACGGTATTGCTTATTTACAAGCCGGTGCCGGTATTGTGTACGACAGTGAACCGATTCGCGAATTCGAAGAAACGCAAAATAAAGCCAAAGCAATGTTCCAAGCTGTGGCCTTTGCAGAGAAAGGACTCCAATCATGATCGTCCTCATCGATAATTACGATTCATTCACCTATAATTTAGTTCAATATATTGGTGAATTTGATTCCGATATTCGTGTTTTTCGGAACGACAAGATTGATGCTGATGGTGTAAAAGCGCTTAATCCTGATGCTGTTGTTATCTCACCTGGGCCTTGTACCCCAAATGAAGCCGGAAACTCGTGTTCTATTATTGAAGAACTGGCTGGTACAGTACCTATATTGGGTGTATGTTTAGGTCATCAATCTATTGGGCAAGTCTTTGGTGGTGATGTTATTCGGGCCGATCACATCATGCATGGAAAAATTAGTGCTATGACCCATTACGCTAATGCCATATTTGAAGGTATACAAACACCATTCGAGGCCACTCGCTATCACTCTCTCATCATTAAGAGAGAAACTTGCCCTGATTCTCTCGAAATTATTGCAGAAACGGATGAAGGCGAAATCATGGCAGTAGCCCATAAAGAATTCCCTATTTGGGGACTTCAGTTTCATCCAGAGAGTATTTTGACCGAATGTGGCAAGAAATTAATCAAAAATTTTATTAATTTCAGCGCACAAAAAGCCCAATAAATAGAGGTTTTACGTAAAAACCTCTTATTGTTTTTGTATTTCTAGCTTGTAACAACACTGTTTGTACGTACTTAGAGATGCGATTGGTTTGACTTAGCATGTTTATTGTGCTAAATTACAACTTCAAAACTAAGTACTATAACTCTAAAGGAGCACCCTACCGTGGCTGCAACTCTGAATAAAAAACAACAAAAAGTAGTGGACGAACTCGATCGTCGTGTCAGCATGGTACGTGAATTTATGAACGACTGGTTGCTTTTTAACCAGATATTGAGCGCATACCCAGCTCCTGGTGTAAATAAAGCACAATTGGAAAACCAGTTCTTAAAAATTAAAAGTAAACTGGCTCGTGAGCACAATGTTCTCAAAGAGTCACTTATGCAAGATTACAAAATCGACGGAAACACCATGCAAATTGTGGCCGGGGCTACTAACCTCGAATCCATCTATTCGCAATCCGATATCGCCGTGACCAAATTACAAGGGGAATGGCACCGTTCATTTATCTCCATTAACGAGACGCTTGGTCAAGTGGAAGATAAAAAAGCGCGTGCTGAAGCTGGCGAAAAAATAAATCTCGGACAACCTGGTCATGGTCCTGTGGCTACCAATAGCGGAATGTCAGATACGGCAAAACGCAATATGGTTATTGCCATAGTGGTTATTGCTGGTATTGTTGGACTCATGATGTTTACGCCATTGGGCAAAACCTATATGGACTCCTTTAACGATTTAATGGGCCGCTAGTACCTACGTATTAACATGCCATGTGTAATGCACCAGATGTATTGTGCTAATCGGCAGGGGAGAAGGGTTTCGTGACCAAGCGAGAATTAGTGATTCAAGTCGCCGAAAAACTGGGTATGACGCAACACGAAGTGGCTGAAGTTGTGCAAACCATGTTTGATACAGTTACCGATACATTGGTGGAAGGTAACCGACTCGAAATCCGAAATTTTGGTGTATTCGAAGTTAAAAAACGCGATGCACGTGTAGGCC
>CALLLL010000239.1 GCA_938082445.1 uncultured bacterium | reverse complement strand
AGTCAATTCGTTATTTTCTAGTAAATTCAGTTTGGATACTAAATCATCGCTTGTGATTTTATTGGCTGCAGCTTGACATAAAAGTAGGTTGCGATTGGCTTCGTGAAGTTGTGATGGGCTGGAAGATGAGTCTATGATTTTGAGTAATTGTGTCTGATAGTTGATAAAGGTAGATTCAGGTAGCGTTTGGTCGATTTCGAGGCTTTCTAAAGTGCTTAATATTTCATTCATCAGTTGTGTTTTGTTGTGTCTGGGATAAAGCTCGTCTCTGCGTTGGGGAGAGCTGTACATGCGAAAAAAATATGGGCCATTGTAATGATTAACTCTTGCTTTAAAATGAAGACGTCTGGTTTTGAAGTGGTAGGTGATCTTATAGGTGGGTAGGGCTTCGATTAGCTCGGCTTCAGGAGGTATCTCTTGGGCATGAATAGCAGTTGAATTGGTTAATGCCAGAAGAAGTGTAATGCACAAGCATTTTACAGTATGGCTGATGTAATTCAATTACAAATCCTCTTCCAATTTAAGCGAAATCGAGTTTATGCAATAGCGTTGTCCCGTAGGCTGGGGTCCATCAGGAAATACATGGCCCAAGTGTCCCCCGCAATTACTACAGACTACTTCCGTGCGCGTCATGCCTAGAGTAGTATCTGAGTATTCGGTGACCGCATCAGGGCTTGCGGGAGCATAATAACTGGGCCAACCGGTACCGGAATCGAATTTGGTGTCAGAATTGAAGAGGGCCTGTCCGCACCCAGCACAAGTATACATGCCGGTATCTTTGCATGATTCATATTCACCCGTGAAAGCACGTTCAGTACCTTTTTCGCGTAGAACACGATATTGTTCATCGGACAATTTTGCTTTCCACTCGTCTTCGTTTGTGGGGAGATTGTCGTGGCTCATGATGAAAGCTCCTTAAGGGGTAGTGGGTGGTCCAGCGAGTTCTTTGATGGTATTCATGATGTCATTTTGGACGCTGTGTTTGAAGGGGCCGTGGATGCCATAGTAGAGCATGGCGCCGCCGCCTTCATAGCCGCCTTCTTGTAGCACGCGTAATGATGGGATGTAAGCGAGGCAATCGTTAGAATACCCAAGGACGAATTGTTTTTCAGCAGGATAATGATATTTGATAAGTCGACTATAGTCGACGACAACTTCGCCAGCTAAGGCCGTCATTTGTACAGTTTCACCAAGTTTCCATACTTGTATAGGGTAAGGCAATGTTTCGGATAATTTTCCGTTGTCTTTGTAGAGTTGTTGGAGTTTTTTTGCACGACGAACTTCGTATTTATTTGAATGGGTTAAGGTCTTTTCTACTTCTTCGAGGGTGGGAGCTTTGGTGAGTTCAAGTTGAATGGTTTTGTAGTTGGTTTCGATGGGTCCTGTGACGGGGGTCATGGCATTGTCGACGACTGCTTCTACTGCATGGCCGAGTTCTGCCCCGTATTTTTCAGCGAGTTCGAGTTTTCTACGGGGTAGCGGGTTTTGGTCTGCACCGCATCCGGCCGCAAAAAGTGCCGTGGCTCCGGGATACGCATTCTCCACATGAATTTGTGCATAGCCTGCATAGTCACCGCTGTATTCCTGGAAGCCAACCGTAGTGCAATGGCAGGCATAGCCAAAGAGAATTCCTTTGATGCCACCTTTGGCATCTTTGGCGAGGAGTGTAGGTACATCATGGTCAACGGGGCCAATCGGGTTGAAGCCATTGCTTACGCCTCCATTGGGGTTAAATTGGCGGCGGTTTTTACCGAAGCTTGCTTCACCAATTGCCCAGGAAAGCGTGCCGGGTTGAAGGTCTTTGATGGCTGTATCGATGGTTTGAAATAACCACTCGTTGAGTTTTTGAGTGTAGGCAATTGCACGATCGGTATTTTCTTTGTCTAAGCCATACATGTGAAAGAGTGCGTTGTCGCGTACCACGGGGCCGCTATGCGTGTGTGAGGCGTTGTACATAAGATTGCCGCGAGGGATTCCATGAGCTTCTTCAATGCGCTTGGAGACGCCATCGGTAATGCCAGCCGTAAGACCAATGAGATCGGTGGTAATGATGACGGCTATTGTACCTTGGGCATCTTCCATGGCCATTGCTTTCGCCCAGAGATCATGGACTTTTCCGGCGCCGGGCTCGGTTCGAGAAGCATACCCAGCCATCCAAACAGGAGATTGAGGGGTAATAATGGTGCGTCCGATGCCTATTTTCATTTCTTCAGCCATACTCCATGGTGTGATAAGCACGAGTGCAATTGCAAGCATCGAGGCGAGACCAGTTTTCCGAAAAACGCGCATGAGTATTCCTCCAGTTGAGTCAAGTTTTTAGTGTACTTGAACGCGGAGGGATTTTGCCAATTGATGTGGAGTATGGTGGGGCTATTCAGATAAACGTTGAATGATGTTGGTTGTGCTTCGTCCATCGACTCCGGGAATAAGGGCAATTGCACCGCCATACGATTCTACCAGCACGCGTTCGTCTTGATTAATGGTGTCTATGGTATAGTCCCCGCCTTTGGCATAGATATCTGGTTTTAAAGCATCCAACAAAGGAACAGTATCGCTATCGCCAAAGACCAATACATGGTCCACGCATTCCAAAGAGGAAATGATGAGTGCGCGTTCATCTTCAGGAACAATAGGGCGATCGGGGCCTTTCACCGCGGAAACCGATGCATCGCTATTGAGGCCAACGATGAGTACGTCGCCTTGTTTCGCTGCATCCATTAAATAGGTAACGTGTCCAGCATGCAAGATATCAAAACATCCGTTGGTCCACACAACGGTTTGACCTTTGGATTGATAATTTTTAACGATGGCTTGCAGGTCTTCTAGGTTAACAATGGACTGGCTTTGTTGACTTTGAAAGACTACCGATTCAATTTCTGCACGGGTGACTGTGACGGCTCCAAGCTGACGCACGGCATTGGCTGCAGCGCCATTGGCCATGATAGCGGCTTCTTCGTGGGTACCATTCGCGAGTAAAGTTAAGGTGGTGGCAGAAGTTACTGTATCGCCTGCGCCAGTCACATCGACTACTTCTGTGGCAAAGGTAGGATAGTTGATGGCGGAGTCTTTGGTATAAGGGGTTATGCCATCGGGACCACGTGTGATAAAGGCACAGCCTGCTTGTTCAAGCATCTTTTTCGCAGCGGTTGCAAGTTGTTCTTCGGTGTCGGTAGGCATATCCAGTCCAACAGCCAGCTCAAGTTCATTGGGCAGCACGACATCAAAGCCATGAACCATTCCAATGCGCTCACGAGAATCGGCTACCGTAAGGAGTTTGTGTTCTTTGGCACACTCGTTGATGGTGTTGATGATATCGGGAGTGATTACATAGGAAACTTGATCGACCACGACGATGGCATCGACATCTGGGGCCAAGGCTTTGATGGATTCGATGACTTGGGCTTCAAGGTCAGAGGCTAGGTTGGATTTACGGGGTGTATCTGAGCGCAGAATTTCTTGCTCGGGATAGGTCTCACCTCCTGCACGGAATTTACCATAGGTATTGGTGGGACTATCGGGATCGGCAACCAATCCGGAAATGCTTACGTTGCGATCTTTAAATTCTTTTTTCACGATATCGGCATTGATATCTTGACCCACTATACCGACCATTTCAACGCGCTGGGCGCCCATAGCAGCGAGATTGGTAGCTACATTCCCCGCAGCGCCGGGATTGTGGTAGCGGCGTTGCAGTTCAAATACAGGAATAGGGGCTTCTAGGCTCATTTCGGTAATAACGCCGAAATTGGTCTCATCGAGGTAGATATCCCCAACGACCAGCACGCGGGCCTTGGAAAAGCTATTGGTTAAAGTGTCAAAACGGTCTTTATTCATCATAGTGGAGAAAGGTCCAAAGGTTGAGGGTCAATCGAAACGAGTATTGTAGCGTATTTATGAAATGGGAATAAAGTATACAGCTGTACAGCGCATTAGAGGAAGGAACGAAGGCTAAAGTCAATATCGGCTTTCATCACGGGGAGTATTCTCTATACTGACCCTATGCGTAAAGTCTATATCCTCCCATAAATTGATGCTCTCCTTCGTGGGGACGAGAAAAGTATATTGTTTCGGGGAGTCAAGAGTATAGATGATGGGGCCATATTCGGTCTCAAGCCGTGTTTCCCAAGCGGGTTTATGTTCAGGAAAATATTCAACGGGCAACACGGAAAGTCCCTCTTCAGTTGTTGGGAATGATCCATAATCATCTTTGTACTGGAGGAGCGCTTTGTGGATTGGTTGAAAATGCTCACTCATGATTGCCGAATGTGTTCGATCTAATGCATGACCGTTTGACGAAACATGGACATAAAACATAAACAAGCCAATTGGTGTGCTGACGAAAAACAAAACTATACCTAAAAAAATAATTAACAGTGTATTTAATTTAAAGTCATCAAAATGTTGATAAGCATAATAAATAAGTACGGGTGGGCAAAGGAATGAGGCAAGCCCCCATGAGCTGGATTCTCTAAATACTGAGACGATTAAGTACACATAATACAAGCAATACATTAACACCGGTAAGAAGAATAAAATGAGAAAAATATTCATCATTATTTTTCTCCCTCCAGTTCTGTATTCGTCTCATGATTCCGACGCGCATGCTCCAAGATAGGCTTATCAAAAGGCGACCAGAGGCTGGTGGATTCGCCGATTTCACTTAAGCCTTCGTTGACCCAATTATTGCAGGTGTAGAACAGGGTATAGCTTCCGTGGGCATTGTAAAAGCGGTCATCGCCGTAATAGGAGAAGTCGGGAATCACTTCGGGAGTGTTTTCATTGATCACAAAAGATTGAGTGATAAATTGGTTGAGGTCCTGGACTTCCTTATTGTTGAGATGCACGGGTATCCAGCGATCTTGTTCTTGGTAATAAGGACTTACGTGCATCAGGGAATCGCTTTTCCAGAACAGTGCACGGAAAAAATTCTTCGCCGTGAGGTCTTCCCATTGTGGGGTTTCCAGATAAAAGGCTTTATCCCCCCAACCTATCGCGGTGAAATTATACCCAGGCTGAATGAGATGGCTAAGGAATGGATCATCAAGGATATACTCATTGGGAATGATGAAGTCCACATGCACACCATTGGTTTCTAAATAAATGATGTGGTCTTTATTAACTTCCAACCGCGATGGCAAGGATTCTTTCCCCTGTGTCCGGAGATTGCCAAGGGTAAAGCCAAGGGCGATGTAGAGTACTACGAGGCCAATGAATAAAAGAAGACCAGAGAGGAAGCTCAGAAAAACTTTTTTGATGAATGAACGCTCTTTGTGAATTGTTTCTCTATCGGTAGTCTCTGAATTCATAGACTCAGTATACATGTGAGATTAAAGACTCACAAGGGCCTTATCCTTTTAAGCGATATGCCTTCAGCACATGCTCAACGCGGGCTTGATTATCTGGATAGTCCGCCGTACTCATAAAATCCACCCGCTCATCTCCACGAAACCAGGTCAATTGACGCTTCGCATACCGGCGTGTAAACATCTTCATCAAATCCACCGCTTCGTCATACGGCCGTTCCCCCTGCACATACGACAAAATCTCCCGATACCCCAAAGACTTCAGACGCATGATATCAGCCGCGTATCCCTGCTCAACCAAGGCTTTCACTTCATCCACCAGTCCCATGTCTAGCATCATGTCTACTCGGCGATTTATACGGTCGTAGAGCTCCTCACGGGGGAAATCGATGAGGAATTGAAGACTGGACAATCCATCAAGACTGGCTTGGTGACGTGCATACTGTACACTGGCAGGCTCGCCGGCGATCTCGAATAGCTCTAAAGCACGCACGATGCGCCGTAAGTCATTGTTACTAATAATCTTAGCGTAGTCAGGGTCCACTTCTTCAAGACGCGCATACAAAGCAGCAATCCCGGCGTGTTCTGCCTCTGCTTCTAGGCGATCGCGAATGGCTTGGTCCTTACTTGGGCCGTCAAAAAGGCCGTCGACCAGTGTGCGGATGTATAGGCCAGAGCCACCGACTACTACCGCAGGTTTTCCTGAATCATTCAATCGTTTAACCACCGAGCGCGCTTCTAATTCATATTCCCCTGCCGACATTTCTTGATTGGGACTGAGATGACCTATGAAATGGTGGGGGACTGCTGCAAGTTCTTCAGCATTGGGTGCGCCTGTACCAATTTCCATGCCACGGTAAAATTGCATGGAGTCCGCGGAAATGACTTCGGTGTCGAGGGCTTGGGCGATTTCGATACCGAGTGCGGTCTTGCCGGAGCCTGTAGGCCCCACCACAGCAATGACTTGAATCACTGCCGCCTCCGGAAACTTTTTTCCATTTGTGTAAGAGTCAGTTCAGTGATGATTGGGCGGCCGTGAGGGCAGGTATACGGTGGACGCAAGCGGCGGAAGCCTTCGATAAGTCCCTGCTTTTCTTCCTGACTGAGTTTGTCGCCGGCTTTCACCGATGCGCGACAGGCCTGAGTCGCCACGCGCATAAAGTCAGAGAGAAAGTCTTCTTTATCAAAGAGATTGCCCTGCGACAATTCATCAAGGATTTCATAAACGGCGTCCGCTACTTTGGCCTCTTCATAGAGGTGGCAGATTGCGGTGACTTGATAGGTATTGCCTCCGAAGGATTCGATATCGATACCGACTTGCGCGAATAGCTCGATATTTTTTTCAAGCAGTCGAGCAGACGATGGGGGGACATCGATTAAAATAGGGACTGCGAGTTGTTGAGATGAGTAGTTCTTGTCGCGAAGTTCGGTCATAATAAGATCATAATTGATCCGCTCATGGAGAGCGTGTTGATCAATAATCAACAGGCGATCATTTTCTGGGATCAGTAAATATGTATCGAAAAGTTGTAAACCGACATCACTGGCATCGGGAATATTGGCTTCATAGACCGGGCCGGGTTCAACATTGGGAAAGCCATCCTCGGGTAAAAATTCAGTTTGTTCAATTGGCGCATCGGGTTCAGCGGTTTCATTCACCTCATACGCAAGGGGTGCAGATTCAGCCGGTGTATACGGTTGTTGTGTCATGGTGTCGGGCATATTTACGGCCGCTGGAGCCGATGTGTCCGCGTGCTGTGGAGCTACAGGAGGCTGTGGGATAGAGGGTGTACTGCTCGGTGGGGCCGGTGTAAAGGATACGATATTGGCCTGCCCCTGCTGGTCATGCAGCACCTGAGGAGACTCATCCGGCTTTTGCAAACGAATGTCTTCGAGTGCATTACGGACGATATCGCGAATGGCATTGCGTGCGGTGCGCTCATCACGGAATCGAATCTCGCGTTTTGATGGATGAATGTTCACATCCACAAATCGCGGGTGTGTGTTGATCATCATAATGCCGACCGGATGCCGACCGATGGTCACAAGACCCGAATACCCATCTTCGAAGCCAAACTGTAAAGCACGGTTAATGATAGGGCGTTCATTCATAAAGAAAAATTGATGGCTGCGTCCGGAACGATGCAGGCCTGGGTGTCCGATGAGTCCATGAACAGTGAAGCCTGCTTGTTCACCCTTAATTTCGATCATGTCTTGCACAAATTTCAGGCCCCAGATCAACGCAACCCGTTCGCGTAAACTTGCTCCTTCAGGAACATCCAGCAATACTTTATCGTTGTGCGTAAATTGGAATGCCACACCCACATGCGCCAATGCATGGCGTTGGACAACATCGATGCAATGACTTAATTCCGTTGTCATACCTTTCAAAAACTTCGCGCGAACTGGTGTGTTGAAATACAATCGATTGACCGAGATGCGTGTACCTACTGGGGCACCGATTTCTTGGGTGTTGCGCAATATACCGCCATCGACTTGGATTTGTGTGGCGGACTCGTCTTTCGCTCGACGTGTTACCAGCTCAAACTTAGATACCGATGCAATACTCGCCAAGGCTTCCCCACGGAAACCGAGTGTGTCAATACTATCGAGATCGTCTGCTGTGCGGATTTTGCTCGTCGCATGGCGTTCGATGGAGAGTAATGCGTCCTGCGGGCTCATGCCGTGGCCGTTATCGATGATTTCTATCAATCGACGGCCCGCACCCACTAATCGCACAGATATGCGTGTAGCGCCTGCGTCTAAGGCGTTTTCAGTGAGTTCTTTGACCACCGAAGCCGGACGTTCCACCACCTCACCTGCTGCGATTTTATTCGCAACATCTTCAGGCAGTAAACGTATAGATTTTATGTTGGTAGATTCACTCATAAGGGTTTCCGACTCCGTGAACACCTATCATAATGGACATGGGCGGGAAACTGCAAGGTTAGGGTTATTGGAAGAAAATTACAGATCGATAGATTCAATACATGCTTTGACTGGGTGTTCCTAATCAGTTCTTGCACTCACCCCGCCAACATCAACGCCCCCACAATCACGATGCTTTCTCCCAACTCCGCCTGCACCAAACGCGTCGTGTCTTGACCGTAGGCCTTATACTGTAACTCATTGAGCGTTGCGCGAATGGGATTCAGCAAGACATCGCCCATCAGACTCACCCCGCCGCCCAAGGCAAACACTTCGGGATGCAATAGCGTGATACTGTTGTTAATCGCTAGACCAATATACTGTGCAATCTCTTGTATGTAGGCCAGCGCGGCTTCGTCACCCTGTTCAGCCGCTTGCGCCAACATTGGACAGGTGATGTTCTCTGATTTACCCAGTGCTAAATCCCACAAAGGCGTATCCGCTACCAGCCGAATTGTTTCATGGGCATGCTGTTCGATGGACCAGCCCGAATACAGCAGTTCGAGTTTTTTGAAGCTACCGGCTTCTTCAGCATGCGCGTCCGGAATGTATACGTGCCCCATTTCAAAGGCGCCTCGGCCTTGTCCGTCGTGTAATTTTCCGTCCAGTACAAGTGCTCCGCCAATGCCGCTACCGATATTCATATAACAAAATGTTTGTGTGCCGCGACCCGATCCGCAGGAGTATTCACCCCAGCCCGCTGCATTCGAATCATTCGCCACGACCGTGGGTAAATTAAATGTGCCCTCAAACCACGGTTTCATTTCTACCGCGTCCCAGCCATCAACTTGATGTGAAGTGAGAATGCGCCCTGTAGCCGATTCCACTGGCCCGCCAAAGCCCACACCAATTCCCGAGACCGGCGTACCTTCATCCGCGGCCCATGAGATCAATGGGGGGATGTGTTCGGTTAGCCAGCCTAAAATGGCCTCCGCATTCCCCGGTTCAGGTACACGCCCCGATTCATTACGAATAATCTCGCCCTGATCGGTACCGACTGCTACTTGCAATTTAGTGCCGCCAATTTCAACACCCAATTTATACATTTAACTCATTCCTCTTGCCTGTCATCCTCGAGCCTGACCCGCGGATTGTTTAAACTAGAAAACGGTCCTGCCTTAGGCCCAACAACGCCCCTTACAGTCCGATGATGTTACTCACCGGTGAAGGTTGGCTTACGCTTCTCCATAAATGCCGTGATCGCCTCCGTAAGATCCTTCGAACGCAGACGCGTTGAATTCCACTCCGCGATATACTCCAAACCCTCTTCCAGCGAATGGTCATCCGAATAATTCATTACTACTTTCGTGCCCTGCACAGCCAAAGGCGAATGCGCTGCAATTTGCGCTGCCATCGCGCGTGCGCCTTCCAATAATTCCTCTTGCGACGCATAAGTTTGATTCACAAAACCATGGCGCAACGCACGGTCCGCCGGAAATTGCGCGCCTGTAAACGCCATCTCCCGTGCAATCCCTTTGCCGACGATGGAGCTAATGCGTTGCAACGTGCCCAAATCCGCCACCATCGCGATTTTGGTTTCCTCAATGGAGAAGGTGGCTTGTTCCGTGCACAAACGAATGTCACATGCGCAACACAAATCCACGCCTCCGCCGATGCAACGGCCTTGAACGGCGGCAATAACTGGTTTACGGCACCGCTCCGCCGCCGTGAACGAATCCTGCCATTCCAGGATAATCTTTTTAAGGGCTGCCGGGTCATCATCGCCCATGATATTGCCTGCTGCCGCCATCAGATCCAAGCCTGCCGTAAAGTGACGGCCTTCCGAGCGCAAGATTATTGCCCGAACGGAATCATCCGCATCCAATTCTTCAAAGGCCGCGCGAATTTCATCAAAAAATACCGGGGCCATCGCATTCATTTTCGCCGCATTGTCCAGCACCACCTCCGCGACAGCGTCATTGCGGTCAATTCGAATTACCGTATAGTCCGTAGCCATTGTATAAGTCCTTATGAATATGTGTAGATAAGCTCAAAGGACAATCATAGCGGGTTTCAGGTGGGCGATGGAAGGATGTAAGCCATTATGATTAATACAAAGAGGAGGTTTATTATTGGAATATTTTGACCTATTAATGAAATTTAGTGTTTTGTTGGAATCGTTAACCATTTATATGGCTATCTATAGTATTCTTATTTGTAATAAAATGTTGTCGGAGAATTCTAGTGAATACAATACATAAAATAATCATCTTATTGATTATATTACAAAGTATATCTTCTTATTCCTTTTGTGAAAAATGGAATGAACAATCAATAATTCTCCATCGAGATTCATTCGGAATTCCCCAAGAAGAAAAAGAATTGTCCAATCAAGAATTAATTGATCATTTACACAACAATGATGCATGGACAATCTTCGCGATACACCTTCGCATTTTGACTGAATCAGATGACTCTAGAAAAGAATTGTTTGACACTCTTGTGCAATTTGCCTTAGAGGATTTGAAAAATAGTGAGTCTTCAAGAGATTACGATAGTAAAATCTCATATGTTCTCGAAGTTTTTACGATATTAAAAGGGGAAATGGCAATTCGAGATGAAGCTGTTTCATCAGTATTTAAGATCATGGATCAAGTAAGCGACTCTAATCTGAAACATAAATTTCATCGTACTCTTAGTAAACTCGGTGGCGAAAGGGCTATAAGGGAACTGAAAAGAACTGTACTAAATATGCCACCCAATGGAGCAGGAGGAGCTCAAACGGCACGAGTTAATGACACTTGGAGGTTCTTATATTCGTGTGGCCCTGAAATGGCATCAATCTTGTTTGAAGATATAGATAAGATTGAAAACTCTTTAATGTTAAATAGAGTGTATTATGCCATTGGCATGAGTGGGAATGAAGAGTACGTTCCTATATTACTTGATAAAGCTACACAAGCAAAAGAAAATGAGGATGAGAATGCGTATAGTACTTTATTAAAAGCTACTTATGTACAGGCAAAAAATTACACTCAAGAAACTCAGGACCTAATAATTGAAGCTTTGTTGAGCGAAGTGGATTCCGATAGTACACAAATCAAGTTTAGAGTTCTTGAAGGACTCGAAAAGATAGGCACCCGACAACATATTTCTATACTAGAAAATATTGCTATTAATGATTCACATACAGGCAAAGACTTCCCAAATGCAAACGAAGGGGATTTAACTCCAAGAACAATTTATCCTATTCGCGAGGAAGCTGTTAAAGCTATTATAGAAATAGAAGCAAGATTAGAAAAAGAAAAAACCTCTAAATAACATTATCGATAGAATTTGAGATACCCAAAGATAAATGACTTCATTTACCACACTACTAAAAGAAATCAAAGCATGCACCCTGTGCAGTGAACACTTGGCGCTGGGGCCGCGTCCAGTGGTGCAAGCACATCCTACGGCACGAATTTTAATCGCTGGGCAAGCGCCGGGGAGTAAAGTGCATGAGACCGGAATTCCTTTCGACGATCCGAGTGGAAATCGCTTGCGCGAATGGATGGGAGTCAGTAAGGATGAATTTTATGACCCCCAGAAAATTGCCATAGTGCCCATGGGCTTTTTTTTCCCGGGTACAGGGAAATCGGGTGATCTTTCCCTAGACCCGAGTGTGCCCCCGCATGGAGAGCTGAACTCTTAAATCAACTTCCGAATATCGAACTCACCCTCGTCATTGGACAATACGCCCAAGCCTACCATCTGGACGAAGGATCAGAGACCGTAACGAAACTTGTGCAATCGTGGAAAGACTATTGGCCCGAGAAAATTCCGCTTCCACATCCTAGCCCCAGAAATAATATTTGGTTACGCCGGAACCCATGGTTTGAAGACGATGTGTTGCCTAGTTTACAGAAACAGGTAAGGGCTGTATTGAATCAATAACCAATAGCCTGTTCAGGATTAAAAGAGTAAGCCATTGTGCTTGTCCGTATAAGGACAGCCTTATACCTGAACCTTTAACAACCGCAAAGCATTCGCAATCACTAGCAACGATGCGCCCATATCTGCCGCAATCGCCATCCATAAGGTCGCCACTCCGGCCAGGGCCATCACAATGAACAGCACCTTCAGTCCTAATGCAAAAAGGATGTTTTGTTTAATGATGCGCAGCGTGCTTCGTGAGTGACGAATTAGCCAAGGGACTTTACTTAGGTCGTCGGTCATGAGTGCAATGTCCGCCGTTTCAATTGCGGCATCCGAACCCATCGCGCCCATCGCAATCCCAAAGGAAGCCGCCGCCATCGCCGGGGCATCATTGATGCCGTCCCCAACCATTGCGATTTGACCATGGGTATCTGCCAGCGCACTAACCGCATCCACTTTTTCCTCTGGCAACAACTCCGCGCGTACCTCAAGGTTGAGCGATTGTGCAATGGCATCGGCTGTGCCCTGATTATCGCCCGTTAACATAACGCGTGTCTTAACGCCTAAGTCATCCAGCGCCAACAAGGTATCCGCGGCTTCCTCGCGTAAGCCATCCGCAATGGAAATCAATCCACACACATGATCATCCGTCCCAATCGCGACAACTGTATGCCCCTGTGCCTCCAGTGCTTCTGCGCGCTCATGGCACTCAGCCGTCTCCACGCCCTGCTCATGCAAGAAGCGGTGGCTCCCCAACCAATAGGCTTTTCCCTTATACGTACCGTGTGCGCCTTTACCTTGAATGATGCGGTAATCACTGCAAGAACTGAACGATATATTCGCCTCATTCGCAGCGGTGAGGATAGCTTGGGCCAGAGGGTGATCAGAAGGCGCCTCTAGCGCAGCCGCTCGTTCCAGAAGCTCATCCGAACTGTGATTGTTCAGTGGCACCACCTCTTGCACTCGGGTCAATCCCTGTGTAAGCGTACCGGTTTTATCAAAGGCAATGGCCTTCAAGTGTGCAGGGAGTTCCAGATATTTTCCGCCTTTGATGAGTACGCCATTTCGTGCAGCTGCGCTGAGTCCGGACACCACGCTAATCGGTGTAGAAATGACCAAAGCGCATGGGCAGGCTATGACGAGTATTACGAGGCCTTGGTACACTCCTTGCATCCATGTAGTCCCTAAAACCAAGGGCATAAAGATCATGATCAATATCGATAATGCCATCATGATCGGCGTATAAATACGGGCAAATTTTTCCACCCATTGCTCAGAGTCTGAGCGTTTGGAGTGGGCTTCTTCAATGAGTTTCATCATGCGACCCAAGGTGGAATGTTCGGCTGTGTGAGTTACATCAACCTCGAGTAGGCCATCGCCATTGACCGAACCTGCATAGACTTCATCGCCTTCGTCTTTGGATACGGGACGCGATTCGCCCGTAATGGGTGCTTGGTTGATACGGGAGTGGCCACTTTTCACCAAACCATCCAGCGGAACCCGTGCACCAGGGCGAACCTGCATTAAATCGCCAACATTTACCTCATCAACTGACTTCTCTTTGAATCCGGTACTTGGGCAGCAAAAAATGCGTGCGGTATCGGGGGTGGCATCCATGAGCGCACTAATGGAGCGGCGTGCTTTGCCTACGCTCCACGCTTCGAGTACCAGCGAGAAGGAAAAGAGAAAAGCTACGGTTGCGCCTTCCATCCATTCGCCTAGAAGGATCGCGCCGATACATGCCACTGTCATAAGTAAGTTCATGTCAGCGCGTAATCGGCGAACAGCAAACCATGCTTTTGGTGCGACGAACCAGTAGCCGAAAAAGACGGCAGCTAGATAGAACACTTTAGTAAGAGTAGGGTAGCTGTGGTTTTCTCCATGGCTTCCTATGGTGTCCATCCATGAATGTGCGAGACCATGCGATATAAACCCAAACATTAGTGTTGCTGCACTTAGTCCACAAAATAATGAACGTCCATGCCGCGTCCAGAAATTTTCATCGTCATCAGCACGCGCAATAAACTCATCCCACGGAATGGCAGTGAGACCTGTTGAACCGATGGACGAAACAACTGTGTCCGAAGTAATGACGGACTCGGCGCAGCCGAGCATAAGCTTACCGTTGAGCAGATCAAAGGATAGGTCGTTCTCTTGCACACCCAAAGGGAGTAGCACTGATTTGATCAGCGCGACCTCTTCGGCGCAGTCGAGTCCACGGACTTTGAATATAAGGGGGGCAGCATCCATATTCCTAGACTATCACTTATTGATAGACTGTGTCAATAAGTGGTTCTGGTGACTACATGCTGTGTTTTTATATGGTATAGTCAATATATGGTAGGTTTTTGTGTGTTTTTTAACCTTTAATCGGATTGGAGGCTCTGTGAATGTACTGGTAGTGGATAATGATCCGGCTGTCCTTGATGACCTTTCAGCGCTGATGCGTCGATGGGGGTATGATACACGTACGGCCCAAAGTGGTATGGAAGCGTTGGAGACCTTACTGACCAGTGATATGAGTACTCAGATTGTCGTGGCGAACTGGGACATGGCTGAGATGGATGGGATGGAGTTGTGCAAACGACTGCGTAACAATCCACTGATGCCTTATTGCTTTATTGTTTTGATTGGGGAACATACTGAGAGCGAAGATATCGTGCGAGGCTTGGATGCAGGCGCCGATGATTTTTTAGTGAGTCCATACAATCCGGATGAACTGCAATCGCGTATCCGTGCTGGGGTTCGGATTTTGAAATTAAACCAACGCATTGAAGATGCTAACCGTCGTTTGCAGATTATGGCGTCAACCGATGTGTTGACGGGGTTGATGAACCGTGGGGCGGTGTTGAATGTGCTTCATGATGAAGTGGCTCGTGCCCAACGCCAACAAATTCCGCTGGCGGTGGCGATGATTGATATTGATCATTTTAAAGAATTGAATGATGAATAATAAAATATGAAGGTAGTAACATTGAAGGGATATG
>CALLLL010000238.1 GCA_938082445.1 uncultured bacterium | reverse complement strand
TGTGGGCAGAAAATGAAAGTCCCAGCCGCAGCCATGGGGAAAACGGTTACATGCGTTAAATGCGGGGAACGTGTCAAAATCTCAGCAGAATCTGCGCCAAGCCCAAATTCCGCCCCTGACACCACCGATCCAGCCTCTATGGATGCATTGGGTATCTCCCCCATGGATGACGCTACAGATCTCATCCTACGCAGTGGCTTAGCCACCCAAGAGCATATTGACGACGCACATCTGGTTCAACGTGATTTACCGGGCACAACGTGGTCTATATTGATGGATATGGGGCAGTTCACCGACGATGAATTCCGTGAACTCATGATCAAAGATAAAAGTATTGCCACTATCGACTTAGCCAACTACAATGTACCTAAAGACATCCTGTCATTACTTCCTGAAAATCTTGTTCGACAACGCTTTGTCATTCCCGTCGACAAATTGGGTAAATTACTCACTCTTGCCATGGTCTGCCCACAAGATCAATCTGTCATGCGAGAAGCGGAATTCATTACGGGACTTCGCACCAAAACTATGCTGTGCACCTATGATGGTATCAAAAAAGTAATACAAACCACCTTTAAGTTTTCGCCGGTAGAAAGTAATGACTCAAACACCAGTGGATTAATTCAAGAATTCAATAAGCATCTCAATGAAAAAATTATCGTACGCCGTATTTTCCGCATAGACGACCTATATCCGACCCAATACGAATTACAGCAACTGAAAGATATTCCTGAAGATGACGCTGCTACTTTAACGAGATTGGTCTCAGACAATCCTATTTTGCTTGGTCATGCATTGCGCCTTGGAAATTCAGACGCTTATGGATTTCCGGGGAAGGTTGACGCAGCGGGGATGGCTGTAGCTCTCGCAGGTCAGATTGCACTCCAAAATAACATGAATGATATTGAGGGAGTTGACTACAAAAAGAAATATAAAACATTTGATATCGCCTACTTTTTTAAGCGATCTCGCTTCTGCTCAATTGCTGCTGAAACCCTGGCCCGCCGTATAGGATTTTCTACCCCAAGCACAGCATATACCGTCGGCCTTCTTTTTGAAATAGGTCGGCTTATCATGCTCGAATGCTTACCCAATGGGTATGCCATAGCAACACAAGATATTATTGGTAGAGAATTATATGAACGTGAACAAAACTTATACCAATTTACTTATACCGAAGCCGGTTACTATATTTTAAGAAAATGGAATCTACCGACTACCATACTTGAACCTATTCGGTATCAATTGAAGCCTGCAGGTGCTAAGCAAACCAAGGAACTATCCCACATCCTCTGTTTGGCAATTTCCTTGACTAAAGCATTTGTGAATAATACGCAACCTGAATTTGACGAACGCGATGAAGCTTCACTCAATTCGCTCAAAATTAGCAGTAAAGACGCTATCCAACTTTACAATGAGGCCAGCACTGCATTTCAAAATAAAATGCAGGCCAGCCAAATTTAACCTAATTCTTGCCCCACTCCCAAAAAACCGTTTAACACCAACGGTAATAGGGCTCTTTCTTCATCAACAATGCTGCTAATATGTACAAAAACAATGTTGGAAATATACCGGTAAACCAAAACGCTGCAAATGTAAAAACACGCGTCCAGAAAACCGATATATCAAAATAATCGGCAAAGCCTTTACACACACCTGCGACCATCCCATTGCGTGCACGGTATATTCCAGCTCTATCTACTCGATAATGACTCATCTGTACTTTCCTTTCATCCTGTATTTAACTAAGCCAAAGCGACATCGGTGCTATCGCTTTTCGAAGCGCCTACTTTCTTCTTTAAGGCCTTTAATTCATCATCAATACTTTCATCCCGTTCCATGCTCTTAAATTCTTCTTCAAGCGTGTATGGCTTTGGGCGGCCAAAGTTAACTAATTCACATTCAGATTCTGCACGATCCAGACGCTCTTCAAATTCTTCAAATCGAACCATAACCTGAGATGTATCTAATTTACGAATTTCAAGTTGGGATTTTTTCTGTTGAACAGCGCGTGTATGACGATGAACCAGCACACGTTCTTTTTCGCGTGCACCCTTCAATTTATTTTCGACCAACACGATATCGCCTTTATACTGCTCAATTAATCCATCCAAATGTTCAACAGAAATTTTGAGTTCCTGAACATCATTTTGGAAGCGCTGTTTAGCAATTAAGGCTTCACGAGCTAAGTTATCACGACCACGCTCAACGGCCATTTCAGCACGCACTTCCCAATGCGCAACCAGACGCTCCAGCTCACCTAATTCACGACTCGCTTTTTTACTTCCGGTCATGGCTTGAGCACATGCCCCTTTAATATCCACTATCGTATCTTCCATTTCGCGAATCATCTGCTTCAGCAACTTTTCTGGATTTTCCGCTTTATCCAAGGCTGCGTTGATGTTGGAATTCACAATGTCTCGTACTCGTGTAAAAATGCCCATGGTATTTCTCCTCAGTAAGTATCGCCTCTATGGCGTTGATTAAAGTGTTGTCTTGAGGAGACTATTGCAATCAAGATGCCAAGTTTAGAGAATCCCCCTAAACCCTTATAAAGAAAACACTTAAGAAAAGAATAGTCGGAGAATTAGTAGATAAAACATACAAGAGCTTGGTCGTAAATACCAATTATCAGGTAGATTTCACCACCAAATGGATTTTAAAGCTTTTTGTCCCGGGCATATACAGAAATCAATCGAGCCACAAAAGCCCCCACATACAATACACCGGCAATGGCTTCCAAACTGGTCAACGACCTAGCGGCATTACTCGCCGGAATGATATCCCCATAGCCCAATGTCGTTAACGTGGTATAACTGAAATACAGGAATACCGTGAAATGCGCAGTCGCTGATTCATTCGCCAAACTCAGTTCTACACCACTTGATTCGGCAGCACTAAAATAGTTTGCAACCGAGAATGAGCCAGGTACTAGTTGGTCCACTAATGAATACAACATAGCCCAAATCATACCCATCAATAAATAAATACAGATGGCTCCTGAAATAGTATCAGTATCTACCGATTTTTCACCCAACACATGGCGTAATACACTCATCGTCATATAGACATAGAAGATAACTAAGAACCCCATCAGCATACTATAGCCAAACAAATCAGGTACCAAGTAATACGCTGCATGTACCACCAATGCCGGCACCCCAAATACCAATGCCTTTACTGTATCTTTAGGTGTATCACAAAGCACATACATAGAAACAAAGATTAGGCCGGTGAACATGATTTCGAAAAGGGTCTTTCCTACATGACCTTCTTGGATTAGATAGGGATAACAAGAAAGCATACCCACCAACATAAATAACAGTACTCGAAATTTATGCATCCAAATCCAATGTGAAATAGGGTGGATATCTTTAAAATGTTGTCCGTGCTTTAGCAGCATTATCTTCACCCAATATTATTTTAAAATTGCTCCAGTCGCTGAGTCTAGATTTACCCATGCCTGATGTAATGATACCCGTGCACTTGCTAAACTCGCCTGCTGAGAAGTTAGATCCCGTTGAGCTTGATTTAATC
>CALLLL010000237.1 GCA_938082445.1 uncultured bacterium | reverse complement strand
AATCTTTAGGCATAATTTCTATCGATTCTTCCAAACGAAAAATTGCCGCGGCAATTTCGCCTTCAAAAATAAGAAAGGCCCCTAACTGGTTCAGTGGCTTAATGTTTTTGGGATCGATTTCAATTATGTATTCCAACCAATCAATCGCATCCTCAGTATCGCCTTTATTAAAGAGATCCTGAGAATACAATAATGCCGCATTGGTTAAATTGGATTGTATGGTCTTGTCGCTGGGGTCTACTTTAAACGCACGTTGGAAATCTTGAAGCGCTTTTCCATATTCTTTGGCTTTATAATATTCCACACCACGTGCATTCAATTCCGATACAGATTCGGCAGAAGACGTACTCGACACCACCATGGAGCACACGCACAGGGTGAGCGTCAGGAGCATTGAAGGTTGGACTCGCATAAAGCAACGAAGCATATTAGGCCTCTGGGAATAACGCGATGATTTCTATCTCTACTTGGGCACCGGCTGGAAGTCCTGCGGCTTCAACACAACTGCGGGCAGGCGGGTTTTCGGTAAAGTATTCGGCATAAATTGCGTTAAAGTCGGCAAACTTAGCCATGTCATCTAGAAACACAGTCGTTTTGACCACATCATCGAGATTTAATCCGTTGGCACCTAGGACAGTTTTAATGTTGCTAAATGTTTGATGAGTTTCTTCGGCAAGGGTGCCTTTCATCAGGCCACTGCCATCAGGATTGAGCGCAAGTTGTCCTGACATGTACAAAAGGTTACCGGCTTGAACTGCGTGGGAATAGGGGCCAACTGCCGGTGGGGCACCTTCAGCATTCATACAACGTTTGGGCATAACAAAACACTCCTTCAAGTGGGATATTCAAAACTGTCAACAATATAGTCTTAAAATACCACACTTTCGCCCATTTTATAAACAACCTTGTGCATTTGAATGAATCGAATCAGGGAAAGAATTAAGGGGAATTAGGCGCAAAAAATCCGAGATTATAGTTGCTTTTAGACTTTTTGATAGTTTTCGTAATTGCCTTGTTGGGTTTGAGGTATCTCTTCGGGGGTGCCATAGTCGGGTGCATTAACATCAAAAACACTGCTAAACATAGTCAATCCAACAAATATGAGTGCCCAGCCAAAAGCAACCAATGCTGATAGAGTGATGAATAAGGCTATTGGCTTTTTATGTTTGGGGTTAATAATCATCAATTAGACTGCATCCTATTGATTCAAGCGTTCATCCCAGTCAAAATCACGGGTGGTGACAGCGTTTTCAATTCGCTGAATGCGACGGTCAAGGTTATCGTAGGTACGTTTGAGGCGTTCCAATGCCATGGAGCGTGAACTGGTATATGCATGATAGAATTCTTCATCGTCGGCCGATTCCAATGGCATGACAGGTTCATCTTTCATGATTAACATGGCGACAAAGTACGCGATAGCGAGTGGGGTTATACCGGTACAAAACATGAGAACAATAAAGCCCACGCGTACCCATGTGACATTGTAGTCGTAATGGTTAGAGATGCCTTGGAGTACGCCGCAAAACATGCCTTTTCGTGATCGGTACAGGGTGCGTTCAGGTGAGTCGTAAGAGTGTCTAGTCATCGGATTAGCCCTTATGTATACGTTGTTCGAATTCATGCAGTTTCTGTTCTTCAGCCCAGCGTTCTTCTTTGGATAGAAGGAGAGTTTCTAAAGTATCAATGCGGTCTTCCATCTTAGTTAAGCCCTGATAAATTTCTTGAATCATTTTGGTTTCATCTGCCTCTGCCGATTTACTTCGTTTTCGACGTGAACCACCACGAACAATGCGTAAGCAAATGGCAAACACGAAGCACATGAGAATAATCCCCATAAAGCCCACTCCGGCGATTATACATACAAGGACAACATCTGGGTCAAAATGAACAGTGTTCATAGTTAAAATCCTTCATGATAAGTTGTCGATTCCGTAGAGTGCTTACCTGAACGTTCGCGTTCCATTAGAATAGTCTCCAATGCTTCAATGCGGTCTTCCATTTTGCTAAACCCATGGTGCATCTCTTGGATCATGCGGGTTTCTTTGGCATTCATTGTGTTGTCGCTTTTACCGGATGGGCCTTTGAGCATCCGTATTAAAATCAGGACAAATAGAAGGGGAAGCCCGATGACGATGAGCAATATCATGATGGTTTCCATTATCGACGTTCCTCTTTTTGTTTGTGTTGTTTCGATTTTTTATACATAGCGTGATACAACAATCCTGTGGGTAAAATGAAAAACAATATAGCCATTGCAATAATGACGATTTCAAAAATGCCTAGGTGCATGAAGGGTGCTCCGGTTGAAGTTGGCCTTCAGTATAGCATGCTTTATCCCAACTTTGGGTCCTAGTTGTCCTGATTTTTCTTCTTCAGCGCATTCAATTCATCTTCAAGATCATCGTCATCTTCCAGGCGACGAAATTCTTCATCAAGCGATGGTTTGCGTCCGTAATTCACTAATTCGGCATCGGTTTCCATGCGCTCTATGCGTTCTTCGAAATTATCAAAGCGAGTCATGGCGTCCGCAGTATCTACTCGGCGAACATTTTGTTCGGTGCGTAGCTTCTGTGAGGCGCGAACGTGGCGTTGAATTAATAAGCGTTGCTTTTCACGTGCAGCAGCAAGCTTTTCTTCAAGCTTTTGAATGTCAGCTTGGTAGTCAGTGACTAGTGTGTTGGCTTGCTCAATCTCCGTCTCAAAAGCGGTGATACGATCGGCATACCGACGTTTTTCAAGCAAGGCTTCGCGTGCCAAGTCATCGCGGTTTTTCGAGATGGCCAATTGAGCTTTGCTTTCCCAAGCTTCGGCACGATCCTTTACCTCGTCAATATCGCGTTGAATTTTTTTCTTCGTGGCCATTGCGCCAGCACACGATGCTTTAATTTCCACGAGGGTATCTTCCATTTCGCGGATCATTAACTTAACTAATTTTTCTGGATCTTCAGCTTTCTCCAACATGGTATTTAAGTTGGAACTGATGATGTCGCGTACGCGTGTAAATATGCCCATGATTCTTCTCCCCAATTATTGAACTGCAAGTGGTTCTTGTTTTTGGATGTGTGTGTTTAACATATGTTGGACCATGGTAGATAAAACCATGAATGAGGCTTCTACTCCATTGTCCATAAATCGGATGCCCGCGACAAAAATATTGTCTTGGTGTGTGGGTTTGCACCACACTACGCTTCCGATGAGTTCGTGATTGTCTTGTGTGACGCGTATAAGGCGTCCTGGTTTCAGGTAGCGTCCCATTCGAATACAGGCGCCTTGCGGGCTGACACTGCTCCAGCAGGCACTGCCGGTATATTTGTCGCAGGTGTATTCAAATTCGCCTTGGAAAGGGAGCCTAAATCCCTCTCGTTCGTTTATGTTTGGTAATGCAACGGCTTCTGCATTCATTTTGTTTTCCTTTCTCGACATGTTTTCTTTGTGGCATATATATTGCAATGTATATGCCAAGACCTAAATTTGGGTCAAGTTATTGTAAATAAAGGACTTAAGTCCAAAATGAGTTCTTGATATCCTTTCGAATGATGGTATAATAAAACAATAGTTGGCTAAAAAAACTAATCAGGAGTTAAAAATACCTTGAGTGGATCATTTTCATATCAATCCCCCAATGCGGGAGAACAGCATGAAGCCCTTGGACAATCCGATAGCTTTTTGGATTTTCAGGAAAAACTCTCGCGGGCAGCCCAAGTTAATCGCTCTGTTCTATTAATTGGCGAACGGGGTACGGGTAAAGAACTTGCCGCAAGTCGCTTGCATTATTTATCCAAGCGATGGGACGGACCATTTGTGGCATTTAATTGCGCCGCTGTACCCATGAGTCTTATCGAAGCCGAATTGTTCGGTCATGAAGCTGGTGCGTTTACGGGGGCTGGAGCACGGCGTCGTGGGCGATTTGAAGCGGCTCATGAAGGCACTTTGTTTCTGGATGAAATTGGAAATATTCCATTAGAAGCGCAGGAGAAGATTTTGCGCGCGGTCGAGTATGGTTCCTTTGAGCGGGTTGGGAGTTCCGAGTCTATCCAGGTAGATGTGCGCATTGTAGCGGCGACCAATGTGAATTTGAAGAAGCGCGCAGATGAAGGGCGTTTTATGCCGGATTTATTGGATCGCCTTTCTTTTGAAGTGTTGGTGATTCCGCCCTTACGAGAACGCGAGGATGATATTTCATTGTTGGCAAATCATTTTGCAGCGCGCATGGCAATGGAATTGGATTGGGCTGAGTTGCCTGAAATCACCGATGATGCGATTGAATGTTTGATCAATCATGATTGGCAGGGAAATGTACGGGAATTAAAAAATGTTATAGAACGCGCTGTGTATCGTTCCGATGATTTTTTAATTGAAGAGAAAGAATTAATTTTTGATCCCTTCGCGGTATGTGAGCAATTGGACCGTGGGGATACTAAGGTGGAGATGCCCATTAAACCGGTAAATACGGTATCGGTAAAAGAGAAAGTTGAAATAGAAGAAGACAATAGTAGCCCTCTATTATTTGGCGATTCTATTCGTGCATTGGAATTAAAGCTTTTGCGAGCCGCTTTGGAGGATACCAAGTATAATCAAAAGAAAGCCGCGGAACAGATGGGCTTAACGTACCATCAATTCCGCGGACTGTATCGTAAATATCAAGATGAATTGGGAGAGTCTTAGGGTTTTTTCACCCACGCATTGGGTTTGCACTGGTCGCCCAAGGCTTTCCCAATTTTGGTCGCTTTAAATTTATCAAACTCAGGGCCGGATGCCGGCACTTGAATTAAATCACCTTTTCCGGCACGTTCGGCATACTCAGCGGCATACACTTTTTCTACAACGCCCACCGTCATATCTTTATTGACACGAGCCACTTCTTGGTATAAGGCTTTTCGGTCTTTATTTTCCGCAGCCAATATGCGCTGCAAGACATTTTTTTTCTCTGCATCGGTGATTAGTTCAGGTTTCACCAACTCTAAAATGCCTCGATTTGATTCGCCTACTGCACCAGTTTTCTTAATGGCTTTAACTTCAGGGAATCGTTTTTTCATAGAAGTAGCAATTTGTTTTATACGCGGTGATGTATTTGAACTGCTTTCCGCGGCATAAACCACTGTGGGCTTCATCGCATCAAATGCACGATGGAGAGATGAGGAATCACTCGAAGCATCGAGTTCTAAAGAGTCTGATTCACCTTCAACGAAATCCAATAAATCTTCGGCTTGTTCTTCCACATGGCGAATGGTGATATTGATGTTGGCATCAAATGTGTCCGGGATTACGACACATCCAATGGTCATGATGGCTAGCGCCACTACAAAGGCGTGAAATGTCTTTTTCATGATTTGGTCCCTCCTTATACGGAACTGGACGAGTTCCCCCGATAATTATTCAGAAATCGTACTTAAGGACTAGTATACACGGTTTGAACACATTCTGCATACGATGTCCCATTTCCAACATCTATTGAGTTTGTTGACCGACATTGATCATCGAATCTTTATATTGATCACCATACCCTTCAGGTCGCCATAGTTCTTCCTTATATACGACAACATTGTGAGCATCCCGAAGGTTGTTAATAACTTGTTGCGCTAAAAGGTCATTAACCATCTCAGGCTTGGCTTGATCGATTGTCTTTTGAGAAGGCGGGCGGTGTTCTTCTACGCGAAGAACAATATAGGCAGCGGGTGCCTTGAATGATTGAGCTTGGCCATTGGGGCCTGGTCGCATTTGATCGTGTGGAGGCAACAATAATGGCCCGATGATATCGCCTTGTTTACATCCAGTTACATTGTGCCAAAATTGGCTGAACAGGGGTTTATCGGGATTATTTTCCATCGCGGAACGCATACCCAATTGTTTGTTTCGTTGCATATAGAATGTAAGGACATCCTCAAAATTTTCACCATCCAGGATTCGTTGGTACGCTTTTGCTGCTTCTTGCTTTGCGGCAGCGGATTGATTTCCATTGAAAGGAAATTTGATGGCGAGAAAATCTATGAACTCTAAAGATTTGAATGAATTCTTTTTGATTTCATATTCAGCCTCGAATTCTTCATCACTCACTTTAGCATTGCCAGATTGAATTAATTCGTTCACTTTAAATTGAATTGCTGCTTCTTGATACAGTATATCCATCTCATCATCGATACCGTATTCTATTTGTGCTTTCATCGAAGCAATCTGACCTTGAGTAAATCCCAGTTCTTCCGTGTTCTGCAGATTTTCCATATTTTTAAACTCAGGGTTTTTTTCCATAAATGTGTCGCGCCCGAGATCTCGTTCAATCTCAATGGTACCTGCTTCTTTTAATTCCGTTGCTAATTCAGATTTTAACTGGGTATTGATAAAGGTATTTAATACACGTAAGAGGTCATTTTGCGATTGAATGAAAGGCCGTTCTTCATCGCTCATATCACGAAGGTGCTTGCGTAAATCTGAACGACGAATAGGCTCCCCATCTACTTCAGCAATTACCTTCCTGTCTTTATCCGTCAACATTCCACAGCCGATAAGACTGAACGATACAAGGGTTAACATCATTAGACATGCTATATTTTTCATTGTGTAAAACTCCGGTTTAAACTTAAAAACAGCCCTAATCCTACCCGATTTAACACCATAGATACCAACCTTATTCGGGCTCAGGGTTGTCCAGCGATCGTAAAAAGGCATCGATATCAAGGTCGGTTTTGGGAGGGGCCTGTTCAGGGTGAAAGTGAATAGGATTTTTGAGATACGCCCGCTGGCATGAAGGGCAGAGGTCCAATTTCAATCGTTTAAAGACTGAAGACTCAACCTCGTCAGCGGATTTACTTTCCAATTGCTCTATTAAGTCCAGAATCTCTTTCTTATGATCCTGCACCAATTCGGCCAAACCAATTTCTTTCTTGTCATAGGCCGCTTTCACATCAATGGTCACTGTATAGCGCAACGATTTTGGTGGTATGTCTTTTCCGCATCCATCGCAATGATAAGTGATCATAAAGGCTTCCTCCGATATCTTGCTCTCTTCTAAACCTTATTGTACCAAAAAAAGAACAACAGCGCAGTGCCAATGGCACTGCGCTGTTGGAGAAATGTAGAGTGAGTCGAATGTACTTACGTTAAGGGAGTCATTTCCTTAGCCTTAGGAAATCGGAATAGGAAACAAGCGCCGTTTCCACGGACACTGTTTATTAATTCAATGCTACCGCCGTTGCGTTGCATCACGTTTCTTACGACGCCCAACCCAAGGCCAGTGCCATTTTCGCCTTTAGTACTAAAAAACATTTCGAAGATTTGTTTTTGGGATTCTGCTGGGATACCGGGGCCATTGTCTTCAATGGTTAAGCAAACATCGTCGCCTTCTTCCTGTGTTCCCAAATATATAGTTCGGTGATCTTCTTGCCCTTGCATAGCTTGGCATGCGTTGTTAATCACATTAAGGATGCATTGGCGGAATAACATTTTTTCACCGGTGATTTTAGGTAAATCTGCAGCCAGTTGCGTCTCGCACATGACTTTACATTCACGGAAGTAGGGCTGGGCCAAGGTTAAGGAAGAGTTTACGACATTATGCAACTGCATGGGACCGCTTGTCCCTTTGTCATGACGTAAAAAGTCCATGGTGCCACGGGCCATATCGGTGCAAAATTTAACTTGCTCACGCATCACATTTACACGTTCATCAATATCGTCCCGATCCGGTTTAATACTGAGTAATTCCAGATGGCTGGACAAAACTGTCAATGGGGTTCCCATATCGTGCATTGTTCCGGAAACATACCGTCCCAAGGTTTCAAAACGGCTCGCTTCCAGTGCTAAATTTTCTAATACACGGCGATCGCGTTCAGTTTGATGTTTATTGAATGCCGAGTTAACACAATCGAGCATATGATGTGTATCAAAAGGTTTCTCGATGTATGAGTACGCTCCATGCTCAACGGCTTTCATTGCTGTTTCTAATTCACCATAGCCCGTCATAATGATCACTTCAATGTCATTGCTGAAGGCTTTGATTTGGGCCAGTAGTTCGACTCCGGTGACTTTAGGCATGCGAATATCACTGACCACTAATCCAATGGGGAGTTCTTGCAACATATTCATGGCTTCGGCAGCATTTTCTGCCAAATGAACTTCATAATCTTCTTTGAGTAGCATACGGAGCGATTGGCGCGGGCCATATTCATCATCCACAACCAAAACATGTCGTTTGGCGGAAGATTCTTTACTATTTTCTTGTTTGAGCTGGTTGAATGTTTGATCACCGGCTTGGCTTAAATTCGCTGGAATGGCCATGAAACTACGCTCCCTTTAGGGGTTAAATGTTGTATCTGTATATATAAGAGCAACATTTATGCCACAAATGGAGGCTTTGGTAAACTATTGACAAATAGGGGCGATTGTGACATCGAGTAATAAATAGTTGACGTCCAAATATGTACTGGGGAAGTAAAAAATGACAAAATTTGTCCATTTTTGTTCCAAATTACCTTTTTGGGACATTTTTTTGCTTTATGCTGAAAAAGTGCGCATATTGTTTTATAGAGGTATAGCCAATGCATGAACTTGGTTATATTTCGGATGAAACGAGATAAGTAACAAGACTTGTCTTGTCGATCCGAAACTGGTAGTATCACAAAAATTAAGAGCACGAAACCAAAGTCTGTGGTGAAAGCCCAGGTAACTAAATAGGAGATATGACATGCGTA
>CALLLL010000236.1 GCA_938082445.1 uncultured bacterium | reverse complement strand
TATTGACAAAAACTTGTTTCAGTTGAGAGGCATCACCCGACACCCAATACTCTTTATCCATCCCAACAGAAGATATATTCAAATCCTTCTCATCAATGTACTCACGGTTCAGCAAATCAATGACTTCTGTGATGATTTCTTTCAGCTCAACCGGAGTCTGCTCGGTCGAAGGATCGCGAGCAAAATTTAAAAAACCAGACACAATATCATTTAAGTGATCCGATTCCTTTAACGCCATTCCCGTTAAACGATTTAATAATTCAGGGGATTGTGCAGAAGCACTCATCTCATCTACCGCACCACGAATAATGGCTACAGGGTTGCGAATTTCATGGGCCAGCCCCGCGGCCAACTCACCAATCACAGCCATGCGATCGTGCCGACGTAGTTCTTGGCGCATTGCGGTAATTTCAGTAAGGTCCGTAAATGAAACAATAATCCCCGACAATTCACCCTCATACGTCGAGAGTAAATTCGTCGTTAACCCTACAATAATACTGCCCCGATTGGGGTGTTGAAGCCTAAATTCATAACTGGTGTAATCTTGCCGAGTGCGCAAAGCAATAATCACAGGACATTCTTCTCCCGATAACGGTTGCATCACCTCGTCCACGGACATACCCACAGTCGAATTCAGTCCAAGTATATCCTGCGCAGCGCGATTATTGAGTACGATATATCCATCTGCATTGGTAATGATAAACCCGTTATTCAGGTTATCCAATATCTCGTTTTGAAATTCTCGCAAACTATGTAAACGTGAGTTCCAATACCCCGAAATAAACGCCGTGAGATAAAACAACATCGCCTGAATGGTGTAGTAATACCAAAGTTCATAAGCATTAGGATATCGAGCCCCCAAAGGAGAATACCATGTTTGAATAAACATGAAAACCATGGCCATAGTAGCCACAATGACCCCTTGCGCAAAGCCCAGTAGGATTCCAGCCTCTAATACAACCACCACGAAAACAAAACTGAAAAAGCTACTCGAACCCTCCGTTTGAGCAACCACCAATGCCACCAGGCAAAAATCGACCAACACTTGAGTCCACGTAAGCGCAACACCGGTTGTCTTGTGTGTCTTTAAGGTCCACAGATAAACATAATTGGTCAAAAATGCCAAAGCATGAAGAATGAAGAGGTAGATCGTCTCCATACCTTCTGACAACAATAACGTTCCCAGTGTAATAAAGAGTAAGACCCCAATACGGGCAAAGGCAAAACTACGCAACCAGCCATACGACCCTTCAAGAGTCCACTCAACAGCTGAAGATTCACGAGCTTGCTTAGGCGAGTCAGATCCTGGGGAAGATTTCTGTGTACTGTGAACGTTCAACGACTTCCCCCATCATTCAATCCATTGAGCCTTAGCCCAACGAATCTCAATTACATGCGCATTCCTTTATCGATAAGGTTCTGCAAACCTTCTGGATTGGAACTACGCTTCATCGCCATATCCAGCGTAATCACATTACGATGATACAATTGCAACAGCGATTGGTTCATGGTCATCATACCTTCCCCCGTACCAATTTCAATCATCGAAGGAATTTGCTCCAACTTCTCAGAACGAATCAATGCACGAATAGCAGGATTCATCAACATCAACTCCATAGCCATGACACGACCACCACCGTCGGAACGAGGGATCAACTGCTGCACACAAACACCTTCAAGTACAAACGATAACTGGGTACGCACTTGGTCCTGTTGCGAAGCAGGGAAAACGTCAATAATACGGTTCATGGTTTGAAGCGCATCATTGGTGTGCAAGGTAGCAAACGCTAAGTGACCTGTTTCAGCCACAGTCAATCCCGCCATAATGGTTTCAGGATCGCGCATCTCACCAATCAGAATCACATCAGGGTCTTGTCGCAACACACGCTTTAGCGATGCCGCAAATGATTTTGTATCCGAATGTACCTCACGTTGGTTTACAATTGCGGATTTATGCGAGTGCAAAAACTCAATTGGATCTTCAATCGTAATAATATGCACCGCACGTTCACGGTTAATTTTATCAATAATCGATGCCAAAGTAGTGGATTTACCACTACCCGTTGGGCCACATACCAACACCAAGCCATGAGGTTTATATGCCATCTCTTGTATGGGATCCGGAAGACCAAGCTCCTCAAAACTCAATATCTCATAAGGAATAGTACGGAAAGCAGCTACAACCGATCCCCGATCACGATACACATTCAAACGGAAGCGAGATAAGCCCTGCACACCAAAGGATAAATCGCATTCTTTTTCTTCCTCAAACTCCGCGATTTGTTCCTCATTCATCACCGTATAAATGATTTCTTGCGTCTCATTAGGGCGCAATACAGGATAGCCATGCATCGGCTCCATTTGTCCATGCACACGCATAACTGGTGGCGCGCCGGCCACAATATGTAGATCACTACCGCCCATTTCAATCAGCTTAACCAACAGCTGTTTGATGTTAATATCGGTAGTTTCAGAAGAGTTTGACATAAGGTATTGTCCCCAATGGTTCCTGTATTCTAAAAAGTATTCTAGTCTGCCGCAGTAATCCGCAACACTTCTTCAATCGTAGATCGTCCACGCGCTGCTTTAGCAAGTGAATTCTGACGCAATGTTCGCATACCACATTTTACCGCAATTTTTTTAATCTGGCTAGCTGAACCCCGTGTTAATATTATTTCTTCCAATTCCGGATAATTTGGCATCGCCTCAATAACAGCAATTCGACCCTTATATCCTAAATTTTTACACGCCTTACAGCCATGTCCACGCACAAAAGTTGGCGTTTCTTCAATCAATGAATCGTCAAATTGAATCTGACGAAGGGTTTCAGGACTCACCTGCACACTCTCGACACACTCGGAACACACTTTACGCATCAAGCGTTGAGCCGCTGCCAAAACCACCGAAGATTGTACCAAAAAAGGCTCCAAATTCATATCCGTTAGACGCGTGTATACACTCGAAGCATCATTGGTGTGCAACGTACTCAACACTAAGTGCCCTGTTAACGCAGCCTTTACAGCCACATCAGCCGTTTCCTCATCCCGAATCTCCCCAACCATTACCGTGTCCGGGTCTTGACGAAGAATTTGGCGCAACGCGCTCGCAAAAGTAAATCCAATTTCAGACTTAGTTTGAACTTGATTCACCCCAAAAAGTTCATACTCCACCGGATCTTCTACTGTAACCACATTCTCTGTAACTTCATTTAATTTGTGCAAGGCCGAATAAAGCGTAGTCGTTTTACCACTACCCG
>CALLLL010000235.1 GCA_938082445.1 uncultured bacterium | reverse complement strand
GTGGTGTAACTCGATGCCTCTGATGCCAAATATACCGCCAGCCCTACCATTTCAGGCGGTTGCGCATGCCGATTCAATGGAACATCCTTCATAAAACTTTCATAGATTTCAGGTGTATCCACTAATGTACTTGCAAATTTGGTTTCCACAACCCCAGGGCAAATTGTATTTACCCGCACATTTGCACTTCCCAATTCCTGAGCAAATACTTTCGACATGGAAATTACTGTCGCTTTCGTCATGGAATACACACCTTGCATCAATCCCGGACGTAGTCCGGCCACAGAAGCGACATTAATTATGGAACCGCTATTCTGCTCCACCATCATTCGGCCTGCTTCCTGACACATAAGGAAATACCCACGTACATTTACTTCAAACGTTTTATCAAATGCCGGCAATTCAATATCGATACTGGGTCCAAAATAGGGGTTTGCAGCAGCGTTATTCACTAAGATATCTAAACGACCGTATTCTGCTTTAATTTTCGCAAACAATGCTTGGATATGCTCAGGGGTTCCTGTATGACATGCCCAGCCGACACACGTTCCACCTGTATCCTCTGAAATCGATTGGGCAGCTACATCTAGGTCAGCCTGCTTACGCGACGCAATGATAACTGTAGCTCCTTGCTCTACAAATCCGCGAGCTATCGCTTCACCAATTCCACGACTTCCCCCGGTCACCAAGGCTACTTTACCTTCTAAACTAAAATTCGCCAACGGCATAATAATAAACTCCTCTAGAAATGATCACATTAAGATAGTATACAAAGCAACAGCATACGAGGTTTTGCATCCGGACACAAGTTTTTGGCATTTTAAATAAGGATTACGGTGAATCCAATCATTGCATCTGTTATGATTATAGAACCCAATGGTGCTAGGGTTATCCAGAATACAGAGAGAATTTTTTATGAATCTACCCAATAAATTAACGGTTGCCAGATTGATTATGGTCCCTATTTTCGTCATTTTGATGTCAATTGACCATTTGGCTACCTATATTATCGCTTACATCATCTTCACTGCGGCCTCGATCACTGACTATTTTGACGGTAAAATCGCCCGTGAGCGCAACCTTGTCACCAATTTTGGGAAGCTAATGGACCCTCTGGCCGATAAAGTCCTTATGGCTGCTGCATTTGTCATGGTTATGGAAGTTCCCTTGCTCAATGTACCCGGTTGGACCATTGTCGCAATTCTAGCCCGAGAATTCCTCGTTACTGGAGCTCGTTCACTTGGGAGTGCTGAAGGCACCGTTATTGCTGCCAATAAATGGGGGAAGCTTAAAACTGTGTTGCAAATGGTCTATGTCTTCGTTTTTCTCTTTTTTGCCATCATCGCTAAAGCATGCTATACATGGCTGCCTGAATATGCCGAGCAAATCGCCAACATCATCTCCATTGCTTCGCTTTATGGGATCATCGCTGTATCACTCTTCACCGTATACACAGGTATTCAATTCGCACAAACCAATTGGGCAACCCTAAATTTGAGTAGTCAAGAATGAGTACCCAATCAACGTCAACACTCCGTATCGATCTCGATGCATATCACCACAACCTCAAACTAATCCGAGAACAAATCGGACCAGACTCGGATATCATCCCCGTACTCAAGTCCAATGCCTACGGACACGGTATGCTCGCTATGGCAAAATCTGCCATGGAACTAAATCTTCCCATTCTCAGTGTCGCTTCCATTTCAGAAAGCATTGAGCTTCGCGAAGCTTTTCCCAAAACACCTATTTTAGCCTTACTTCAACCCTCTGATGATGAACTCATTCCGGCAATTCGAAACAATATTACGCTGACCATTTCTGATGCTGCTACTGCAGAACGTGCTGGTTCACTCGCACAAAAACTCAATACAGTCGTTAGCGTTCACTGCGAAATCGATACCGGCATGGGGCGCCAAGGTATTCTTCTTGAATCTGCCACTGAACTCTTGCAACAAATCTCACGAATCCCCAATGTCGATATAGAAGGGATCTACACGCACTTTCCATCTGCTGATGAACCCGAAGATTCTTTTACTGTAAACCAGATTAGACATTTTAGACAATTACTAAAAGAAGTTTCGAAAGATGGAATTCCTTATGAAATCGCCCATGCCGCTAACAGCGCAGCTATACTAAACTATCCGAATGCAATCCTCGATTTAGTACGTCCAGGGATTATTACTTATGGTATTCACCCAACCAATTCTGTACCGAAAGACACCCCGTTTCGACCTGTAGCCAGCTGGACTTCACGCGTGGTCCTTGTGCGTAATCTTCCCGGTGGTGTAGGTATCAGTTACGGAAGAAGCTATAAAACAGAGCGCCCTGAGCGCATCGCCGTTATTCCCGTAGGGTATGGTGATGGTTATCCACGCTTTCTCTCGAACAAAGGCGAAGTCCTCATTCACGGAACACGATGCCCTATTCGTGGACGAATCACCATGAATGAAATCATGGTAGATGTCAACCATCTACCCAGTGTAGCTCCTGGAGATTCTGTCACCTTAATTGGTCAAAACGGACGTGAGCACATACGCGCTGAGGATCTGGCTGAACAATGCAATACCATCGGATACGAGATCATGACTGGTATTGCATCCCATGTAGAACGTCTTCATGTTTCTCATGCCCAAACGACTGGCGCACTAAAATGAACGCCCCACTCCCCACTCAAACCTATTACATTGATGGCTACAACTTAATTTATCAATCAGATAATCTACGCAACATTTTACATACGGATCTTGAAGTTGCTCGCGACAAACTTGTAGAACAAGTCATTCGATGGTGTGCCTCAACCGGAAACAAAGCCCACATAATATTTGACGGACAAGGAAAACGCCTCGAGCAATCACCCAACCATCCTGCAACAAATCTTGTGAAAATTCTTTTTACATCGAAATACAAAACTGCTGATACCATCATAGAACGGGCAGTCTATAAGTCAAAGAAAAAGAATTCTGTCATAGTTGTATCGGCCGATCGTGGCATAACAGACCTATGCATAGGTATGGGCGCACTGATCATGAATCCACAACACTTCTTGACCAGTATCCAAGATTCACAAGCCGAGACCAATCGTTCCATCCAAAAAACTCAAACCAAACAAATCAGCACATTGGAAGATCGCATGGATACCAATACATTGGATCACCTGCGTAAAATTCGTGACGAGTTAGATCCTCATTAATCGATATAGTGATACAGTTTCAATTCGCCCAGATTACCTTCTACTGCCACCACACCTGCGATTGAGTCCCCCATAGGCAATTGTTTACACATCCAAGTATCACTAGTCGCTAAGGTATCGACAGTTTTAATTATGCAAGGTGGGCGTGCAGGCTCCATCTCAACCTCAAAATTACTCAATCCAATAGACAGTCCCCGGCCCACAACTTTAATAAATGCTTCTTTTGTTGACCAACAACGAAAAAATGCTTCCTTTCGTTTAGATGCCTTCATTTTCATCAAAGAGCTTACTTCTTCTGGTGCAAAATAACGTTGAGCTAACTTTTCCACTTCCATTGTTTCACGGTATCGCTCAATATCTATCCCCACTGAAGCATGCCTCCCCACTGCAATCACTGCACAATCACCTGTATGGGACACATTAAATGAAAAAGGGGATTCATTGGGCTTAGCCAATGAAGGCTTCCCGTGCTCGTTGTACTCAAACACCAATTCTTTTGGCTGAACTGATACATAACGAGCCAATATCTGACGCAATGCTCCGCGTCCTACGGAAAAACGATGGCCATGAACAGGTCGGATAAATCGATCAGCGCGTTCGATTTCATCGGGTGACAATATTGCGCGAAAGTTTTGTATCATGACTTCATAGGCAGATAAATCAACTTGCCAAACATGCAAATCATCCCCATCTACAGTAAGAAGATCTGGAGGGGATTGCCATGCTGATTGGCCGTATGCGGAATCGTCCGCGTACTCCATTTTAATTCGAAGGCTCCGGCCACATATTACAATCGGGCAATGATGATTTCAACAACACTAACGAAGAATTTGTCACCGTTGTTTCATCCAGCATCAATGTTCGTAAAGATTTCATTTTTACTAAAAATGAAGCCGTTGAATCCATAACTCCAGTATTCCGCAAATCCAAATATTCCAGCCTAGGCAATTTAACAATATGAACAATTGTTGGCTTTTTTATTTTACTTTCTTGAAGATTCAATTTTTTCAAACCCTTCAGATGGCTAACTTGTTCAAACCCATCAGGCCCCACATTCTTAGAGGACAATACCAATTCATTTAAATTAGCAAACCCTGCAATATGCACTAAATGCTCATCCTTTATGGAATCCCCTAACAATTCAATGGTATGAAAATCATCAGGACGGAATGTTTTCAATGTCGCTAAATGCTCGACGGTACTTTCATCTACCGACAACCGAATTTTATCTTCGGGTCTAAAAATCACTTCGCCAGTCGCTTCGCCTCGCTTTGTCCACCTCAATTTACCTTCGGCTCCAACCTTTGCGACTCGTAATTGCCCCAAGCTTACATCATCAGGGAAATACATTTTACGTTCAGTCTTGGTTAAGACGGTTGAATATTCAACCGTAGGAGCTACCGGTTCTATAACTTCTGGTTCTACAACCTCTGGTTTATCAGGGGCTGGAGCGGGCTCTCCTCCCCCTGTATTATTTTGCGCTATAGTATTGGACGAAGTTGTGCTATCTGTAGAGTCAGTAGAATTATTCATCAGGCTCATAACAACCAAGCCCAGTACCACCACCACTGCAGCAACCATTACACCCAATGCTTTGGGAGGAATCGGTGGTTTTTGGGAAGCCTGCTTACGCGCTTTAGCTGCTTCTTCCGATTTTTTACGCAACACCTCTTTTTCAAGCTCAAGCTCAACCTGCATATCGGACAATGAAGATTCTTTTTCTTTCAGCTCTTCAGTCTTACCACTTTGCTCTTCTAAATCTTTTCGAAGCTTGTCCATTTCAGATTTAGCTTCTGCTAATTCAGCCGCTTTCTGCTTTTGAATGGCTTCTAAATCTTCCTCAGACTGTGAACGTTTTGCCGCTTCACGTTCGACTTCAGCCTGCATGGCATCAATACTTTCCTGCGCCTTGGCCAAGCTGGCCTCTTTTTCAGCTTCAGCAGAGGCCAATGCCTTAGCCAACTCTTCTTCAGACTGAGATTTTTCTGAAGTCTCTTGTTCAAGAGCTTCCATTTTTGCCTGTAATTCAAGTACTCGATCTTCATTTGAAGATGCTGCATTTTCAGCATCCTGTATTGATTCTGTTTTAGCATTCAATTCAGCTTGCAGAGCTTCCATCTCTGATTTTGCTTTTTCCAAAGCTTCTGCACTTACTGATTTAATCCGTTCCAATTCAGACATCAGCGACTCTTCGGATGACGATTTATCCTTAGCCGCTTTTTGTGCTTCTTCCAATTGAGCACGCATTTCTTCTAATGCACCTTCATTCTCATTGGAATTTTGCTGCGCTTCCTCTACATGCTGCTCACGTTTTTCCAATTGAGAACGCAATTCTTCCATTTCAGATCGTGCACGTTCCAAGGCTTCTGCACTGGCCGAAC
>CALLLL010000234.1 GCA_938082445.1 uncultured bacterium | reverse complement strand
GTCGTCGGTGATGCCAACCAGTGAAAATGAAAAGCCGTCGGAGTATAACCCTACCAACATACGTCCATCATCCAGAATCAATGGATGCGCCCGAGTGAACCACCCCAGTCGTCTGGTTAATTTGTCAGCGGCCTGTTCATTGAGATTTGCTCGATATTGTTCGATTAAAGGGTGGGGGGCTAAGTCCTTAATATACTCATCGAATTTTTCATTCATCTTCGCTTGAAAATCGCCCTCATGCTTTACATGCATAACCTGCATACTATCCCATATCGGTGCGCCTGTTGGGTTCATATAATCCGTTGAGATTTTAATTTTCATTAAAGCGCTTTGCCATAAATTGGCTTGGATAGTTGGCCATAAGAGCCAGAGTCGATCGTGTTGATCTATAATCATGCAACAGTTGGTGTCAGGGAACCCCGGTGTATCGGCCATATCAAATGGTGCGGTCCATTGTCCAGTTTTCTTCACCCAACGTGCACCTAATATTTTTACATCATCGGCTTTTCGTTCACCTGAGCCATGAAACCAACTCACCAGCATATCGCCATTGGGGCATTCAATAATGCATGAGCCATGATTGTGCCAACTTTCCATGGGGAAAATGAGTTCCCCTTGTAAGAATGCATCTTCGGCTTGTACTTGGGGGAGCAGTACGGACATGATTAAGCACAAAAGAGTGATTGATAGATAACGTTTCATGAAGATCTCCTTTACATTGCACCCCAATGTAGCACAGTGTCCAGAGACTTCGCTAGGTGTTGGCTTGGGCTAAAGGGCTGTGATACAATTCTGGGTATGAAAACTCGATCCTATACTAAATTCTCTTCACTCTTTGGGAGTGTTCTACTTGTCGCCATTACGGTCATCAGTAGTGGTTGTGCCACCAAAGCCAAACCTGTGGAAAACCAGCCTGTGGCATTTGTGGATTCTATGACAGTGCCCTTGGCCTTTGAAGATGCTTGGCTATTGACACGCGATGTGTTGTTGCAACAGGATGGCATAGAAATATATACACGTGATAAACGCGGCATGTTCGTGGTGTATACCGATATGCATCGTGAAAAATTGCTTGTTCCCAAGCGTAGTATGCTGACCATTACCTTAGAAGAAGAGTCTAAATCGGCAACAAAAATTGCTGTTGAAACTGTGGCGCAACGCTATGGGGTGACGGTGTTGACCTATCCCGGATGGCGTGAAGATAATAAAGTTTCCGAGGAAGAAGTGGGCCGTGAAATTATGGAATCCATTCGAGGAAAAGCGTCAAGTAATTAGTATGACTAGACTTAAGGGGGTACTTTCCATCGGGGATGGATAAAGTATGCATCCAGAAGAGGGGATTAGGGATAGATCAAGTAGAGTCCTTTAAACTGAATCTATGAAAAGTGCTGTTTTCAGGGGGTTTGCTTTCATTTAGGACTCAGTGGTAGAATTATTCAAGCGATATAATAGCGAAGAAAGGTTTTTTTATATCATGCACTCACTCATCAACGTAGAATGTCCGCATTGCAAAGCCCGTGGCCAAATTATGATTCCACCTGTTGGATCCATAATTATCGGACCCTGCCCGCAATGTGAAGATCTCGTGGTGATTTTCTGTGGTCAAGTGCTGGCTCTGGATAAAGTATTGATGAATGAAGAAAACATCGAAACACGTCGTGAGCACCTCTTATCGGTATTGAACACCTTCTTGGAAGATCGCATTTCCACTTTGATGAGCGAAGACTTCAATATTAACACCAAATCCTTGTCTGAAGTAGTAGACGATGCTGAGTTGGAAGAGTCTGAGGTTGAATTTGTTGAAGATGAGGCTTCGGTGGACTTTACTGCGCTGTCCGATGCTGAACAATCTCAATCCATTACGCAATCAGAAGTCGACCGTTTCACCGATGTCGATTTGAAATTGTTGGATAATAAGGCCTATTTTAAGTCCGTTTTCGGTGCTTAGTTTTTAGCACCTCTCTATTTAGCCTCTGTAAGTTTATACTTGGCTTCCGCTTTGGCAATTTCACCTTGAATGTTGTCACCTTCGTAGAACCACAAACGCCCATTGACCTCCACGCGCTCACCCGGCGCTGCATCTGGAAAGGTTGGGTCCGCATGGATACACGGACAATTTTGATTGGCCCATGTCCGTTTACAATTGTCGAAAGCCACTAAGATATAGCGATTCGGATGGGTGGTAGACTGTGCTACCGTTACAGCGGTTCCCATTGTTTTATTGTCATTTGTTAATTCTTTAAAGCCCGGTACTGCGCCTAACATCGCACACACTTGCGTACGCAATTTTGTCAGAGGCTCTTTTGTTCCATTCTCCAGCCACATATGCGCATCGATACCGCCGTTGTCTAACACTGCTCGCGAACCAAAGCGAATCCCATTGGGGAGTTCACGGGTGAAGGTCAAACTGCCGTCGTCATTTTTTGTCCAATCAATATTTTCAAGAACTTTGTCTTGCTCATCCCAGATTGTAGGGATGTGTGTATGGGCGAGATAGGTAAGTCCCAAATTCGAGAAAATAGCTTCGGGTAAATCGAAGACAACATACGTACGATCATACCAAGGTGTAAACAAGCTAACTTTCGTGCCGCGATGAGGATCAATCATCCCTTCAAGAAAACCAATGCGTGGATGACGCCCACCGGGGTAGGGGTGCATGGAAATTTTCTTTGATTGAGATATGGAGTCAATAAGATAGCACCCCTCGAATTCATTGATGTGTCTGCCGAAAACATTTTGAATTTCAGGGTGTGTAAAGTCATGATGAGTCATATTTTCAAACCAATATTCACATTTCTCCCGGGTCTGCACCACCTCCGTGGGCAATGGCAACTCTTCTGCCTTCTTCTCTGGATAACGGATTTTCACTGTCGGATCATTTTCTCCATCGCCCTCATCCCGAAACTTTGCCACATCCTTCAGCGCAATTACATTGAACCCTTCCGCCTTCAAATAGGCCATATACTCTTTAAATCGCTCCGGCGGTGTATGTACCCATGGGTGTGCAATATCGGGTACCCCATGAAATTGCACCACCGCAATTTTCCCATCCTTCGCACGATCGACCACTTTTTTGAAATGGTCTAAATCCCATTCAGGGTATCCATCGCCTGCACTAGGAATTAATAAACTATTATGCTGTTTTGGGTCATACAACGGTCCCAATTCGATTTTTCCGTATTTAATTTCCGGTTGCATACCTCTGCGAGCATACTGTATTCCGTTGGCTTTCAAGACAGCATGGGCTTCTGGACCAAATTGATTACCGCACCATGCAAAACTTATTGGTTTCGGCACTCCAACCTTCTTTAACTCGTTTTCCACCAAGGCCAATTCGCCCGATAAGCGTGCAGCGTTTTTCGGTGAAGAAAATCCTGCATGCGTCCAGGAGTGGTTCCCAATCTCAAAGCCCATTTCATGTAACTCGCCAATGTCTTCCCAGGTCATGAAATTTTCTTCGTCATCCATCCATAGGTGGGTCACGAAAAATGTTGCGCCGAATCCATACTCTTTGAGCAATGGCCCCACAAAATCACGATGGGATTGCACAGAATCATCGAAAGTGAGCACGACCGTTTTATTCGGTACGGGTTCAGCCGCATAAGCGAGGAATGTACATAAAGACAAGGCAAGAGTGGAGAAGAGTTTGGGATACATACTAAGGTCCTTATCGCTTTAGGCTGCTACGCTAATGTTTACGGGTCAACTCGTTAAATTGATTCTGCCATTGCCTTATAGCATTGTCAAGCGATGCAACGGCAATTGGATTATTGTGCATTAATCCCACATTTCTTCGCGATTTGTGGGAGAAATACTTCTAATTCTTGTTCGACCAATGCAATCTTTGCATCCACCATATCCCAAAGGTGATTGAACATGTGATCGCCTCGAAAGTAACAATCAAGTCGTACATCTGCACGGGCTATAGGGGCTGCAATTTGTGCATTTTTCAATTCATCTTGCAATATCGATTGCCACTCCGTGTACAGTTGTTGGGCCCGTTCTTGTTCATCTTTAGTGAGGGATTCTTGCTTCGACAGCGGAATTAATTCATCACGAATCAAGCACGATTTACTGAAATTGGATTGGGTGCGTACTGAATGATACAACCAGCGTATTGGGTAGGCTTGTGATTCAAAGAGAATTTTATTTTGCTCAGGGACCAGCGGTTCTGCTTTATCCAACTCTGCATTGGCTTTTGCCAAAAACTCCTCCATTTTGGCATAGGATTTATTAAAGGCGTCCACCTGTGTTCGGCCAGGAGCTTCAGTGAAATAGGTCGGCCGACTTTTGAGCCCATCGGATAAAGTTTTCTCTAAAAGAAAAAGGTAGTAGCCGTTGAAAACTTCGGGGACTTCTGCATCTTTGTCAGCTATCATGGGTTGAGCAGGTCCTATGTACAGAGGACCCTTATAGTAGGTAGCAATCTCAGGGCTCCATCCAATTGCCTCTGACACATTGCGCCATGCTTCACGTAAATGCGGGCCGGCTTTAAAGCCTGCTGCGCGGGCTGCCAACTTAATCAACAGATCTTCTTGACTCGGCGCAGGATTCCACATGAAATGTTTATATACCTCCGAGGAGAACCCGCCATAGTAGGGGCCCATCTTCCATAAATACGTTCCATCGGCCCCCGAACCTGCCAACCCATCCGCACGGGCTGCCCAGCGATCCATGCAAGGAATTTCCGGTAATAAAGCTGCTTCAAAACTCATCTCATACATACTGAGCACTGTTGTTGGGATGTCGCGCTTATTACACAATTCAATCTGGTGCATTGCACGTTCACTGGGGCCAATGAGATCAATGCTGTAGTCCCATAATAATTTTTTAATGCCAAATGGTTTTTCGATTGTGGTGTCTTTGACCGATTCGGTGAGTATGGCAGTGCCCGGCCCAAGTTTTTCAATTAGCCCGCTTTGATACGTGTCTGATGCCCATAGCGAAACGGCTGAGTACGGCCATGCTTCGACTACAGCATCGGGGTTTGCCCGTCGCGCCGCGGATGCGATGGAGTTAACGAGATTGGATACTACTGTATCGGGTCCGATGGCTTCGCATCGGGTGCAATTGGTGTGGCCTTTTTTATGGGGGTAGGGACGCATAAAGCAATGGTAAAAATTTTCTCCGCCTATGATAATTTCAATCCCTTGTAAGTCGGGTGCGCCAGCAAATATTTCCTCGATGGATTCCTCAAGGTATTTTTTCACCATGGGATGTTCGGTGCATAGGTTATATTCCCCATCGGCACTCCAGGTTAGCGCTCCACGAATTTCGGGGTGCGCCAAGAGCACTGGGTCGTCTTTTGGAAACTTGGTACGGATGCCAAAATGTGCATGTGCGTCTAAGCCGAATTCAGTAGCATTTTTAGCGGCAGCGTTAAGTGCTTCCAATGATCCAGGTTTGCGGCGTACGGCTAGTTCGGGAATGACATCGGATGTTGAAAAAGCATAGACTTCACCACCGCCTACTCCAACAGCATTGCCTCCGAGTAGGATAGTCTTGTCATAGCCTGGAACCGATGCCGAACGGCGCATGGCGATACGTGGAGTGTAGGTGATGTCCTGGGGTTGGATATACGGGGCCATCCGAAATCCAAAGAGGTCGATTAAGCGAACAACCCCATCGCGCAGACCGGGGGTGTCAATGCCTGAAACGGAAATACGTTTTGGCTCCACCTTAATGGAAAAACTTTCATCAACACCTTGTTTACCACCTTGTTGAGTGTTTAGATATATGAGCCCTGCATAGTTTTGAGGCGATAGTACTTTTGGAGCGATGGGAATACTCAAGCCCAACACCTCTTTAAAATATTGCGCCAACATGTGACCCATTTTAGTTGCCACGGGATTATCAGATGCCGGTTGTATGATGGCCCAGTGCTCATTAACGATTACATCACCATCCTGTTTCGGGGCTTTGGGGTCGTGTACATAGCGGCCAAATAGCTCGTCCCTCATTTTTACATATGGACTTTGGTTGAGCAGCGCTTCTTTTTCCTGGTATCGCTTCTGTACTTCCTTGGGATATTCATCCATAAGAATATCGGCCGAGGCCAAGGATGGGGTAAAAAGAAGCGATAAAGTCAGAATGCGTAAGCAGAAGTTGGTCATAATCTTACAGTTCCTTAATCATTTAATAATGCGGATGACGAAATATCATTATTCCCTATTGGGTGATGACTGTCAACTTGCTATACCAATGACTCAATTGGTGATGTATACTACCCTATCAATCGATTTTTGGAGAGAATAAAATGAAAAAATGTGTGCCATGGATTTTGTTGCTATGCGTATGGGGGTCGTTAATGGAGTATACCGTCGCCCAAGTCGAAGAGGTAAAGGAGTCGGAGCCGTTTTATTGGAGTATTCCCTTGGAATATGCCGCAATCAAACCGCGCGTTAGTTATGTGCCTGGAGTGATGGTGATTCGTGGCGATACACAGGTTATTGTGCCTGAGCATAAAAGTTTTTGTCCTGCCGGAAGTGTGTTTACTTACAATAACGGCGATATTGAGGTGTTCGATAAACGATCAAAAGACGGTGGCAAGAGCTGGCAAGATTCCGGGCATGTCCTTGAAGTATCCACTTTTCAATATCCCGATCCCGACGGCGAAGTTATCATGTTTCAATCCTCCTATAGCAGTGAGCATGTTACGGGAGAAGGTCGCCCGGAAGTTTCCATGGTCGAGACGGATACAAAAGGAGTATATAAAGCCAAATTTTTCCGCTCAAAGGACAATGGAGTGACACGGGTTGCCGAGATGGCTGAGATTCGATTGCCTGAACAGTTTTTGGGGATGAGTGGAGTATTGTGTCGAAAGATCGTTCAGATTGAAGACGGTAGTTTGTTGATGAGTATGTATACCCGATTCCCCGAGGGTACTATACTCGAGAAAAAATTTCGTAGCTTGGCACTTCGTTCCACTGACCGCGGGAAGACGTGGAATTATTGGTCCACCATTGCCTTTGATTTGAGTGAAACGGCGCGCGGCGAGGGCTTTGATGAAACTTGTTTGTTGCCGCTAGCAAACGGAAATATTTTAAGTTTCAGTCGATCCGGTGCGAGTTATCAAGCTTCCATGGGAAGTCATAACTATGGCGACTCTTCAGTCGATATGCCCCATGGCTATGCCAAACAAACTCCAATTTATATGAGTAAATCATTGGACAACGGCAAGAATTGGAGCATGCCTGATCCCATTTCCCCTTACGGTGTATGGCCCAATGCCTTGTTGATGGACAACGGTCTGATGGTGCTCAATTATGGTCGCCCAGGCAATTGGTTTATGTTTAGCCAAGATGAAGGCGAAAGTTGGGGACCAATTATTCCTTTTCATCATGGCTTATATCCGCCCGACTGCAGCAATTATTTTTCAATTGATGAAATTGCGCCCAATGTGTTGTTGGTGGTCTATGCACGCACCAACCCCAATGACCATTGGCAGAGTGAGATTGTAGGTACTTACTTTTATGTCGAACGTGGAATTTATTCGGATCCTGAAGAATAAAGTCTAGGCGATAATGTCGTGTAATACCTTCGACTCTTCAACACCGGTTAATTTGCGATCCAAACCAAGATATGGAAAATTTAACCTATCGTGGTCAATGCCCATTTGGTGCATCATCGTTGCATGTAAATCGCGCACATGCACAGGATTTTTTACGATGTTGTAGCAGAAGTCATCTGTTTCACCATAACTGAGGCCACCTTTAATTCCCCCCCCAGCCATCCAGGTAGTGAAGCAACGTGGATGATGGTCACGACCGTAATTGTCTCGTTTATTGGGGTCCATACCTTGGGCAAACGTTGTGCGTCCGAACTCACCAGCAAAAACCACCAAAGTGTCGTCCAATAAGCCGCGTTGCTTCAGATCCTGCAACAATCCAGCTATGGGTTGATCCACATCACCCGCTTGTCCGCGTAGGTGTGTGGGCAATTGTGCATGATGGTCCCAGCCGCGGTGGAATAGTTGGATGAACCGGACATCACGCTCCGCCATGCGACGAGCCAAGAGGCAGTTGCGTGCAAAGGAACCCACTTTATTTACTTCAGGACCGTACATATCTAGGGTTGATTGCTTCTCAACGCTGAGATCGGTGAGTTCAGGAACTGACATCTGCATGCGGAAGGCCATCTCTTGTTGGGCAATAGATGTTTTGATTTCCGGATCGCCAGTAATTTTTTCCTGCTCGGCATTTATCTTGGCTACGAAGTCCAGCATTTTGTGGCGGGCTTTACGGTCAACGCCTTTGGGATTTGATAAAAATAACACTGGGTCACCCACCGATTGGAAGGCCACACCTTGGTGCTTCGAGGGTAAGAAGCCTGTGCCCCAAAGGCGACTATACAGAGCCTGTACATTCACTTTTCCTGACCAGAAGGCTGAGCTTAGGACGATGAAATCGGGTAGATCGCGGTTCATGGTACCCAAGCCATAACTTAACCAAGAACCCATACTCGCGCTGCCTGGCATCTCGGAACCTGTGCAGAAAAATGTTTTTGCTGGGTCGTGGTTGATGGCTTCTGTGTGGGTAGATTTAATCATGCAAATATCATCGGCATGCGCAGAGAGATGGGGAAGTAGCTCGCTCATCACCAGACCGCTTTTTCCTTGAGGAGCAAATTTAAAGATGGATGCGCAGATCTCCTGCTTTTTGCCGCGGGTCATGGTTGTAACGCGTTGCCCTTTGCTGATCTCAGCCGGTAAGGGTTGTCCATGCAACTTTTCTAACTGGGGCTTATAGTCAAAAAGATCCAGTTGACTAGGGCCACCAGCCATGAATAAAAAGATGATACGCTTGGCCTTGGGCACAAAATGTGATGCACTTTGTGTATTGGCTTGGGGCGATGGTAAGGCATTACCTAAAGCAGCAGCCCCAAGTCCCATAGTAGCTTTTTTAATAAATTGACGGCGATTCATGGTGTCGCAAAATTGTTGAAATTGAGTATCCATTAGCGTTTTACCTTTGCGAGTTCGAGATTCAGTAAACTGTGTGCCATCATAGTCCAGGCGGCGAGTTCTACGCGCTCCTTCGGCGTAGCGTCATCAAGGTCGGCAGTAATCGATTCGGCCAATGCTTGATTGTTGCTATAGATTTCCATGAATTCGTTGAGCGTTTTTTCCATCAAATTTAAGCGTTCATTGTCTGGTACATGCGAAGTGATTTTCTCATAGGTAAGACTTAAGCCCGCACGCACATCTTTCATTTCGTTTAGAGTTAATTGCGCACAGGCCTTGGCTGCTTTTAAGTATTCCTGCTCATTCATTAACAACAGTGCTTGCAAAGGGGTGTTGGTTCGTTCGCGTTTGGCTACACAGAATTCACGTGAAGGTGCATTCATGATTGTCATTTGCGGCGGTGGCATTCCCCGGCGCCAATAAGTATATAAACTTCGGCGATAAATATTATCATCGGTATCGGCCACAAAAGTCTTTGGAGCAGCCATACTCACCATTTCCCACAAGCCCGGCGGTTGGGGCGGCTTCACGCTCCGGCCATACATAGTGTCATTGAGCAATCCACTCACCGAAAGTATCTGATCGCGAATCATCTCTGCATCCATTCGGAAGCGGGAGCCGCGCGCAAGCAATCTGTTCTCAGGATCGGATATGAAATCGGCTTGCGGAGCATCCGACCCTTGTTTATAGGTCTGAGAGAGCACAATCTTTCGTACCAATTGCTTTATGTTCCAGCCGGATTCGATGAATTCCACTGCCAGTTCATCTAGTAATTCTGGATGACTCGGGCGTTCACCTTGGGCACCAAAATCTTCGGGTGTTTTGACGAGTCCGACACCGAAGAATTGCTGCCAAATTCGGTTTACAGCGACACGTGCGGTAAGCGGGTGCTCTGGGTCCACAAGCCATTGGGCTAAATCCATCCGGGAATATAGGCCCTCTTTTTCATCCATAGGAGGAAGAAACGAAGGGGTGTTTCGTTCTACTGGATCCCCGGGAGCATCATAAGCACCGCGAATTAAGATGGTCGCAGGGCGTATAGGCGTTCTTTCCTCCATTATCATGGCGCCGGGGATTGTGTTAATTAAAGATTCTTGTCGGCGTTGAATTTTTGTAATTTCTTTATCAAGCTTCTCAATTCGGCTTGCTTGATCAGTATCGTCTTTAATCACTTCTTTCTTTTGGGTTAACTTTTGTAAGTCTGCTTTATATTCAGCCAATTTTAAGGCTTGATCGGGTGTAGTTAAATTGATGAAAGGAGGCTGAAGTCCTCTTTTCGGTGTATTCATGGTTTCTGGATTACCACTAAAATTATTGAAGAAAGCATAGATTTGATAAAAATCTTTTTGGGTAATTGGGTCAGACTTGTGATCATGGCATTGCGCGCAATGTACGGTAAGCCCTAGAAATGTAGTGCCAAACGCAGCAACGCGATCTAAAATATTCTTATGGAGACTTTCTTCAGGGAGAGCAGTGCCTTTGTCAATAATAAGATGAAGACGATTGAATCCGGAAGCGACCAATTGATCACGACTGGGCTCTTCGAAGAGATCGCCGGCCAACTGATATTTAATAAAAGTGTCATAGGGCATGTTTTCATTGAATGAACGAATTAGCCAATCACGGTATGTAGTAAAGTCACGAGGAAAATCTTTGTGCATTCCGTTGGTATCGCTTAGTCGCACTAAATCCGCCCAGTAGCGGGTCATATGTTCGCCATATGAAGGTTTTTGTATCAACGAATCCACGAGATTGGTATAGGCATCAGGACTTTTGTCATTAATGAATGCTTCAATCTCAGCCAAGGTGGGGGGGAGACCGGTAAGGTCAAAAGTGACACGGCGAATTAAGCTGCGTTTATCGGCCTCATTACTTGGGGTTAAGCCCTGGGCTTCGAGTTTGGCCAGAACGTGAGAGTCAATTGAATTCTTTACCCATGCTTGCTCTTTAACGATGGGCAGTGTTGATTTTTGAGGAGGTAGGAAGGACCAGAACTGTTGGTATTCTCCTCCATCAATGATCCACTGCTTAATTTGGGCCAACTCTTTCTTTGTAAGGGGGTCTTTGTGTGAATCGGAAGGGGGCATTACTTCATCCGAATCACTGGATGTAATTCGTTTCCATAATTCACTGTCCTCTGGCTTACCTGGATTCACAATGCGGTAGTCAGTGCGTGCGGTCAATGCGCCGAACTCTCCATCGGGAACATCCAGTCGTAGATCGCCTTTCCGGCCTTCTTTGCTTGGACCATGGCAATCGAAACATTTACTCGAAAGGATGGGATGGATTTCACGGCTAAACGTCTGAT